>JANLVM010000608.1:0-8899 GCA_031364015.1 Gemmatimonadaceae bacterium | reverse complement strand
CCTGAGGCCGCGGACCTTGGCGTTGGCCTGGCTGTTCAGCGTCCAGTCGAAGGATGTCGCCCGAATGAGGGCGTGCCCCTTCATGAGCATCTCTTTGTTGGCACCCTCAAACCACGGGGCGAGCGCGCGTCCGAGGTCCTGCGGCGTTGGCCCGAAGTCGGAACGATATGCGGTCAGAATCGGACTCACGTACAACACGCGGCGCTCAAAACGGTTCTTCGTGGGCGATTCGCGCAGAAATCGACGACTCTGATCGTTGAGCTGTTCGACGAGTCGTGCGCCCGTGTACGCCTCGCTGCGCAGAGGCGGGCAACTCATGGCCGCGCAGACCAGCGCGAAGTGAATGCGAGGCTCGCCAAACTCTTTCCGAATGATTCCGTGACTGACGCACGGCGGTGGACGCGGTCGCCGCCACCGTGCCAACGACCAGCGTGCACAGGACGGCCACGCGAATCGTGCGCCATCGCGCGATGGGTGCGTTAGATATCAGCATCGTCGACCCCGACCTTCTGCATCATCGTGAATGGCTCCTTCCTGGTTGTTCGGCACGTGGCGCCTCTTGCATGCCGATGCCGCATTGGATTTCGCGCCCGGTGTCCGCATGGAGTTTCTCCCTGACGGGCACTTGCGCTATCACGTCGATATCGGCGGCACCGATCAGGCGATTGCCCTGCTGTACCGAGTCGAAGGCGATCTGTTGTACACCGACAATCCCGCGGTACCGCACGCGATGACGGTTCGGATCATGCACGGTGAGGGCGATGTGCTGCTGCTGGACTTTGCCGGCGCCAACGCCATGCTGGTACGCGAAAATCACATCGAGTCACCCCACAAGTAACCCTTCTGCTTCATTCAAGCCAATGAACTCGCTACTGCAGCGGTATCCGGTACTGGCCTGGGTCGCTCCCTTCGCGGTCTTTATGGCCCTCCTGGCGGCCGCCCCGTTGCTGCCGTTTGGACAGCCGTGGGAATCGATCATACGCGTGACCGTGCTGGTGGTTGTCCTGGTCGCGGCGTCCGCATCGATCATTCGCACGTTTCGGGTGCAACACGCTGTGGGGAGCGTGCTGTTGGGGCTGGCGGTCTGTGCGATGTGGGTCGCGCCGGATCTCCTGATACCAGGATGGCGCAGTCACTGGCTCTTTCAGAATAGCCTGACCGGGACCATCACCAACTCCATCGCGCCGGCAGATCTCGCCAGTCCGCTGGTCGTGACGCTTCGCATTGTACGAGCCGCACTCCTGGTACCAATCATTGAAGAGTTGTTTTGGCGCGGATGGCTCCCACGCTGGATCGTGAATCCCAACTGGCAGAGCGTACCACTCGGTCGCTACACGACCATGGCGTTCGTGGTGTCGTCGGTGCTGTTTGCCGTCGAGCACGGGCCGTACTGGGAAGTTGGACTGCTGTGCGGCCTGATCTACAACTGGTGGTTTTGGCGCACAAAATCCCTGGGCGACATCGTGCTCGTGCACGCCGTGACCAATGCGGCGCTGTCGGCGTTCGTTTTCGCGACCGGGAAATACGAGTACTGGATGTAGCTCGTTGCTGATTAGCGTCCGTACACGATCGGCGACGTACCCTTACGAATGTCCCTGGCACCGGCGGCAACGCCTGAACCGACGGCCAACGCGGCGGTAATGGCCGTACCGATGCCAACAATCGGCAACATGGGAACAAGGAGCGCGCCAAGCAGAAACGCCGCGCCGCCGGCCGCCCACGGTACGATCGCTTTCTGAACGGCATCGACGTAGCGCAGACGACTGCGGACAAAACGACGCGCGGTGCCATGCAACACAATGGCGATGACCGACGCGATAGCGAATGAGAGGATGAACGCAATCATGATGAGGTCCTCCGACTGGAACAGGGGGCGATGCGAGGTTATGTCATCGTGACGGTAACTCCGCGCATCTGTTCCTCCTAACGCGACCGCACGACGGAGGTTTCAGCCCAGGCACCCGATGCATACGGTCAGGCGCATCATCACTGACGCGTTCAAGACCAGGGCAGCGACCACGTCACGCGATCCCGGTACGCATGGCACGCAGCACCAACTCACTAAAACGATCGATCTCATCGAGCGTGGTATACACATTCGGCGTCACGCGGATTCCGCTAAACTCGGCGTGGGTAATCGGTGTCTGGACAACCCGATGCTGACCCATCAGCCAGTTCCCAAGCTTGTTCGGATCGAGTCCTTCCACATCGAGAAATCCGATTCCACCGCCCCACGGCGAATCCATCGGCGTCAGGATCTTTACCCGTCCTTTCCCTTCGGCGAGCAATCGCTTCGCCCATCGGTCGCGTAAGTACGTAAGTCTCGCGAACTTCCGCCCTGCACCCAATGCGCGATGAAAGGTGAGGGCGACCCCGATCGCGTTGTGATTCGCCGCCGGATGGGTACCGATTTCCTCGTACTTGCGGACGTCGTTGTCCTGCGCAGGCGTGGCCGCCATCAGCGGCCAGATGTTTTTCTGCTTGGCCTTGCGCACGTACAGGAAGCCCGTGCCGATGGGCGCCAGCAGCCATTTATGCAGGCTGGTGCCATAGTAGTCGGCCCCGAGGCTATCCCGCGTAAACGGAAATTGCGCGAACGCATGCGCGCCATCGATAAACACTTCAATGTTTTTCGCGCGGGCCATCGCCACGATCTCTTTGACCGGCAGAATCTGGCCTGTGAGGTTCGTGATGTGGGTCATCTCGATGACCCGCGTGCGCGGCGTGATGGCGGCGGCGAAACAGTCGACAATCAGCTGCGGTGAAATGCACGGCACGGGAAAGGAAATCTCCTTCACCACAATGCCCTCGCGTCGCTCCCGCTGCCGCCACGCGTTTAACATGCGTCCGTAGTTCTGGTTGCTGACCACCACTTCGTCACCCGCTTTGAGGTCGATGCCGAAGATCAGCGTCTCCAGTGCTTCCGACGCATTGCGCGTGATCGCCATCTCCTCAAGGTCGCACCCGAACTCGAGCGCGAGCTCCCGACGCACGACCTCAATGCGTGGTTCGAGGTCTCGCCACATCTGGATGACTGGCAACTCGTTCGAGTACTTGATGTCGCGAATCATCTGGTCGAGCACATGCGTGGGCGCGGGCGAGCACCCTCCGTTATTCAGATTGATCCACGTTCTGTCGAGGTCGAACGCGCGTTGCACCGGTTCCCAAAAGTCTTCGTCAGCGGCGAATGCCGTATCCTCCGCCGCGTTCCCCTGCCACACAGGGGCGTTGGGATCGAATAGCGTGGTGCCCCGGCTCTTGGCGACATCTCCCGCATCCAGCAGCCGACGCATGGCCCCAGGGGCAAACGTGGGTGGCAGAAGGGAGGAAAGGCCAGGGAGGGCGGAAGCCCCGGCCAACGCAGAAACGAAATGGCGACGGTCCATAGCGATAGAAGATGTGCCACGGGCAGTCGTCCCGGAAGCGTGGCGGGAGACGCTCCATGCCCCTAACCTTTCGGGGTGCCTACCATTCCCACCTCCCCGACCTCCTCGCCGCTTCGCCACGCGATGCGCCGAACCCCTGGACTCGCGCCGTACCCCGCCCGTCTGGCGGTCATCGTTGCCGGGCTTGGACTGGCCGCCTGCACGCAACCGCTGATACTGCTACCAAGTGACGCCGATCGCGTGCTGGCCCATCGCTCGATTGCCGCCGCCAATCCCGGTGTTCCCGGCGTGCTCACCGCGCGCACGCTCTACTACGGGGCCGCCGGCAATCGTCGACGGCCGGAGTTCCGTGACTCTGCCACGTACCGCACCGGCACGGTCGACGCGTCAGCGTTCGCCCGCATGGAGCCGCCACAGGCCAGGTCGCGCAAGAAATATTGGGGATACGACAATACCCAATTCCCGCTCAATGGGCGGGTGTGGTATCCGGATGGTGCCGGACCCTTTCCGCTGGTGCTCGTGGTGCACGGCAATCACAACATGAAAGAGTATTCCGATCCGGGATATCAGTGGCTCGGGGAGTTGCTGGCGTCACGCGGATTTATCCTCGCCTCCATCGACGAGAACTTTCTGAATGGCGGCATTCGCGGCGAGAATGATGCGCGCGGTTGGATGTTGCTCAAGCATCTCGAGGTGTTCCGCGCGCTCAACGATTCCGCAGGGAAGCCGCTCCACCGCAAGATCGACATGACGCGCATCGCGCTCATGGGTCATTCGCGCGGTGGGGAGGCCGTTGCGGTGGCGGGGGCTTTCAATCGGTTGCCGTATTATCCCGACGACGCGAATCAGAAATTCGATTTCAACTTCGATATCAAGGGACTCGTGGCCATCGCGCCGGTTGACGGCCAGTACCTGCCCACCGAGCGACCAACGCCACTGTCCGACTACAGTTACCTGGTCATTCACGGCTCGCACGACGGCGACGTGTCGACGTTTCAGGGACTGATGCAGTACAATCGCATTCGCTACACGAAGCCCGGCGCTCAGTTCAAGAGCGCAATTTTCATGTATCGCGCGAACCATGGACAGTGGAACACCGTCTGGAACAACAAAGACAACGGATTCTTCTCCGACCGGAGCCTGCAGTTGAAAGCTCTGGTGTCGGGCGAAGAGCAGCGGCAGTTCGGACGGGTCATCATTAGCGGATTTCTGGAGACCGTGCTGAACAACCGCGCGGAGTATCAGGTGATGTTTCGCGACCACCGCGCCGCGGGCGACTGGCTGCCGCCCACGATGTACATGAATCGCTACGGCGACGCGAACACCAGGTATCTGGCCACGTTTGAGGAGGATGTCGACCTCACGACCGGTACAGCACCTGGCGTTCGGATTGCCGCTGACTCGTTGTCGACCTGGAAAGAAAACGACGTGCCGGTGCGTTCGCGCGGATCGACCTTTCGCAGCAACGTCGTGACGCTGGGCTGGAATAACACGCCCATTGGCAAAGACACCACCGCGCCGCGCGCACCGGGCCGAGTGAGTATTTCCTTCCCCGATTCGCTGCGCGCCGTGTGGCGACCCGATGCATCCAGCGCCCTCCTGCTCACCATTGGTTCGACCGCGCAAACACCGGGACCGCGCCAGCTGCCCAAGGACACGACGACGCGCGACAGTACGGCGAAGAAGGACAGCGCGACAAAGTCTGCGGTCGCATCCAAGACACGGAAACCCAAACCCGCACCAAAGGATACTACGAAGCGTCCCACCGACGTGAGCGTCGAGCTGGAGGACGGCGAAGGGCACAATGTGCGGTTGCCGTTGTCAGATTTCGGCGCCGTGCGCATTCCCCTGGAGTCCTACATCTACCGTCGCCGCGGACGCGACAAAACACAGTTTCCGACGTTGGCCGAACCAGTCATGCAAACGTACGTGATCCCAACCGCGGCGTTCGCGAAGGCCAACTCAGCGTTCAATCCGACCACGTTGCGCACGATTCGACTGGTGTTCGACCGGGCCAAAGTGGGGGCGATTTTATTGGACGACGTGGGAATCACCACCATTGGCGGTCGGCAATAAAACCGCTAAGTACGCTATCAGGGCAGAATGGCGAGGCGTGATAGGTCAAACGTTGCCGCCTTCGGCTAATCGCCTTTGGCTAATCGCCACTGCCGTTGTTCGCCCTGATAGCGTCGTTGCAGTTACCTACTGGGTCAGTTGCCAGTCCGCAACCCAAACGTCAACGTGCGTCCCGCTGTCACGGTCGCGTTGTCTGGCGCACCACGCTGCACGTCAAGCAGGTTTTCACCACCCAACAGCAGCGACCAGTCCCGCACCAGACGATAGCTCACGTTCGCGCGAAGACGCGTCACGCCGCTGTAGTTCAGCCAGAAGTCTCGCAACTGTCTTCCATTGAGCTGATGCTCGCGGCTGGTATCCTGCAGCGCGTCGCCAACGCGCACCCGATCGTACCCGATCCAGTCTTCGGCCCGCGTCATCATCGCACTGGCACTCCAGCGCGATGCGATCCACGTCGCGCTTAAACTGTACGTGCGGGCCGGCACATCAAGCATGCGGTCGCCCACGCGCAAGTCGCCTCCGTACAATCGCGCCAACTGGTCGACGCGACTGTCCACCACGGTCATCGAACCGGCGAGCGTCAGCCGATCGACCGTTGAGCGCCCCTGCAGCTCCCAGCCGCGATTCGTGATGGCGCCAACATTCTCCAGCGTGTAGGTCATTCGGCGCACCAACACCCCAGTCGCCGTGGCGTACGTCGATGTCCCCGCGACGGGCTGAATAAGCCCCGACGCGCGTTGGTCAAAGCGCGTGACATGAAACGACAGACCGCCAGCGAACAGCGCGTCGACACCCGCTTCGATGCCCGTTTGCGACTCCGGTTGCAGCGACGTCGCGCCGGTTTTCGTCACACGACCCATCCACGTCGCTCCGCGTGCAAGGTTGGATGCCGGTCGAATACCCGTTCCGTACGCGGTACGCAGCTTCACGACCACCCCCTGCACATCGCGCACGTACGCGGCGCCGAGCATCGGGAGGAGCGCATTCTGCGGAGTCTCCGTGAATCCCAGCGTCCGTTCGGCGCGCGCGCCCGCCACCAGATAGAGTTGGTCGTGCCAGGCCAGGTTTGCCTGCGCGGTGACGCCGCCGCTGTTGCCCCAGCGGGTAACCAATGCGCGAGGTACCGCGTCACGCGCAAATGCCTGCGCGGTGGCTCCAAAACCCAGATTGACGCGCGCCACCTGCGTCAGCCCTTCGCCATCAATTAATTCGCGTGTGAATGCCTGTTCGCCGGCGAACGTGAGCGCCAGCATGGTGCGTTCGGACAGGTCGTAGCGGCCAACGGCGCGCAGCCGCAACGTTCCCCGGTCGGCGCCGCCTTGTCCGTCAACCAGCGCGCTGCCAAATGCCGCCGGCATCGGCAGACCAGCCGTAGAGAGTCCCTGCATGCGGTACCCATCGACACCCACGATCACGGTGTGCGTCCACTGGAGCGACGACATGATCGTCGCGGTTCCGCCCAGCGTGTACTGCGTCATATCTTGCCCGGTCGCACTGTCACCGACGATACCAGTCGAATCGATAGGCGGTCGGCGTACGGCCGGTGGATCCGGGCGCCGCAGCATTTGGCCGACACTCGGGTGGGCGCGCGCTGCCGCATTGAATGCAGCGGTGGCCCCGCCCAACATCAGTCCGGTGCTGGCGTTTGCTTTTTGCAACGACAGTCGCCCCGTGCCCGTGACAACAGCTCGCGACAGCACGAAACGCACATCCCCATCGGCGAGTATTCGGCGCTCGGATGCGCCTGGCACGTACGCGCCCACAGTGCCGATATTGAGCCCGAGCCCGAACGTCCGGCGTCCACCACCGCCGCGTAGCGCGATGGCGTGCTCTTGCACAAAAGCGCTTCTGGCGGCGTAGTCCGTGGCGACGACGCCTGCCACACTGCTTAGCTGGAGCGACGTATTGCCGGTTTGCGTGCCGTCGTGACGCGTGAGAATGTTCACCACTCCGCTAATCGCGTCTGCGCCGTACAGTGCGGCGCCCTGTGGACCGCGAATCACTTCAACCCGCTCGATGCGTGCGGGATCGAGTTGCGTCACGAGCAACGGATTCGCGACCTCGATGCCATCCAGATACACTTTGGGCGCGCTCACGCCAAAGGAACTCGCACCGCGAATGCTGCCATAGCGCGCCGACAGGTTCCCGGCGGAAGTGCTCCACGTCCACACGCCGGGCACGGCCAAGTCGAGCGCCTCACCCAGTGACGTGGCGCGCTGGCGGGCCAGGGTGGCTCCGTCAATGACTTCCAGCGCAAACGGCGACCCGCGTTGCGGCGCGCCGTCTGGCGTACCGGTGACGACCACGCGATCGAGCACACTCGCGCGTCGCGTAAGTGGTGCGATCGACAGGCCGACGGCAATGGGCCGCGACGGGGCGAGCACAACTTGCGTACTGCCCACAACAATGGCGCGCAGTGTCGTGCCAGCCAACAGCGTCTCGATGACCGCCCCCACGGGCACGCGGTCCAGCGTCAGACAGACGCGCCGTCCCTCGGGCAAAAGCTCCTTGCTGTACGACAGCTCGACCTTGGCCAATGAGGCCACACGGTCGAGCGCGTCGCGCAGCGCCGCATCGTCCATGCGCACGGTCACAATGCGATCAAGGGGTGCGGCCCACAACGACGAGCGATCCGTCACGCTGACACGCACCGCGCACACCGGATCGTCCGGATCATCGAACGCGAACGCGACGGTCGGCGGCGTGTACGACAGCGCGTGCGACAGCGCGTGCGCTGACGCGGCGGGCGCGATCGTGAATCCGAGCGCGCCCGCGACCAAAACACGTTGCATCCCGTGTCGTGCCAGCATGCGCCTCAGGGTATCGTGCGTCCCGCCGAACGAAGTATGACTGTATCTCCCCGCTGCTCAGCGTCGGCGCCAAGCAGTGCCGCAATCGTGCTCACCACGCTGGCGGAGTCCTGCTGCACGGGCATCGTCACCGTGAGACGCGAGAGCGCCGAATCCGCCACCAACAAATTGATACCGTACCACCGCTTGAGATCGGCCTGGACTTCAGACAACGGCGTATCGCGATACGTCAACTGTCCGCGCCGCCAGGCCATCTCGCCTTCCGTGACCGCACCGCGCGAAACCGCGACGATTCCCGCGCTCACCGTTCCGCGGTCTCCCGCGCGCAATTCCACCGCCGAAGGGGTCGGCGACGACGTTTCACGGACCGTCACGATACCGTTTGTCACGGCCACGGACACACCACCGGTCGCATCGGTTTTCACCGTAAAGCTCGTGCCGAGGTCGCGAATCTCCGCGCCGGCCGCTCGGACCGTGAAGGGATGCGCCTCATCATGCGGCACGTCGAAAAATGCCGCCCCATCAAGTATCACTGAGCGGTCGCCGCGATCGAAACTCGCCGCAATCGTGAGGCGGCTACCTGGCGCGAGCACTACCAGTGTGCCATCGGACAACGTGACGGAATCG
>JANLVM010000587.1:0-10513 GCA_031364015.1 Gemmatimonadaceae bacterium | reverse complement strand
GATGCCGGTACTTATGGGCAAGAAACCCGAACGCCGCCTTGCGCTTTGCAGCGCGGGCTTAGCGTTCGATTGGCCAAGATGGTTGGTCAAGCAAGTACTACTCCCACTCGATCGTCCCCGGCGGCTTGCTGGTGTAGTCGTAGACCACCCGATTGATGCCTTTGACCTCGTTGATGATACGCGTTGCGACGCGGCTCAGGAAAGCGGCGTCGAAGGGGTAGATGTCGGCGGTCATGCCGTCGGTACTGGTCACCGCGCGCAACGCGATCACGTGCTCGTAGGTACGCCCATCGCCCATAACACCCACCGAACGCACGGGGAGAAAGACGGCGAACGCCTGCCAAATATCCGGATAGAGTCCTGCGGCGCGAATCTCTTCGAGATAGATCGCATCGGCGCGACGCAACACATCGAGCGCCTGCGGTGTGACCTCGCCAAGCACGCGAATTGCCAGTCCGGGTCCTGGGAACGGATGACGTCCGACGAGCTCTTCCGGCAATCCCAGTTCACGACCTACATGGCGCACCTCGTCCTTGAATAGCTCGCGCAGTGGCTCGATCAGGGTAAACTGCATGTCGGGCTTGAGGCCGCCCACGTTGTGGTGCGTTTTGATCGTGGCCGACGGTCCACCCGTGGCGCTGACCGATTCGATCACATCGGGATACAGCGTGCCTTGCACCAAAAACGCCGCATCGGTCCCTGCGTCTGCCGACGCCTCTTCGAAGACATCGATAAACGCGTGCCCGATGATCTTGCGTTTGCGCTCGGGATCACTCACACCGGACAACGCGGAGAGAAACCGCTCGTCCGCGCGCACCGTGATCAGCTTGATCCCCAAGTGCGCGCGCATCGTCCGTTCAACCTGCTCGCGCTCGTGCAGGCGCAGCAAACCGGTGTCCACGAAGATGCAGGTGAGCTGATCACCAATGGCTTTGTGGACGAGCGCCGCCGCGACGCTGGAGTCAACGCCTCCCGAGAGTCCGCAGATCACCTGCTGATCGCCCACCAATGCGCGAATCCTGGCGACCTCGAGATCGATGAAGTGTCCCGGGGTCCAGTCGGCCGAGCAGCCGCAAATGCCGAACAGGAAATTCTCGACAATCTCGGCACCGCGCGCCGTGTGCGCGACCTCGGCGTGGAATTGCACGGCATGGATGGGCTTCGTTTCGTGACGGAAACCCGCCACGACATTATTCCCACTACGCGCCGTCGCGAGGTACCCAGGCGGCACCTCCTCCACATGATCGCCGTGACTCATCCACACGGTGATTCGCTCACCCACGTCGAACCCGGCGAACAGGCCCGCTGGTTCCGTCACTGAAACCTCAGCGCGCCCGTACTCACGACGTCCTCCGCCCACCACCGCCCCCCCTTCGAGATGGGCGATGAGTTGCATGCCGTAGCATACCCCGAGCACGGGCGCGACATCGAGCACCTCATGCGAAATCGTGGGTGCGCCCACGTCGGTCACCGAACTCGGGCCACCGGACAGGATAATGCCATCCGGTTTCCACTCGCGAATCCACTCGAGCGTGCGGGTGGCGGGGTGGATCTCCGAATACACGCGGGCTTCGCGCACTCGCCGGGCAATGAGCTGGGTGAACTGAGATCCGCAATCAAGAATGAGGATGCGGCTGCCCATCAGAACTTCCACTCCTGCCCCGTGAGCTTGAGAAACTCGACCGACATGGTATCAAGATCGAGGATGGCTGCCGAGGGCGCGCCATGCAACCACCCGCATCCCTCGCCCGGATTCACCAGCAGCGACTCCCCGCGCGCTTTCATCTCCGACACGTGCGTGAAACCATGCACAATGACTTCGTGCCCATCGATCGATCGTTGATGCACGTCGGCCAGATCATGAATCAGCAACACCGACTTCCCGCCAAGATCGAAGCTATGTGGCGACTCAAACAATTCGGCCGCGCCGAAGCCAACCTTCGCTGCGGCTTGCAGGGCGTCCCGGTCGCCGTCGTTGCGCCCGAACACTCCGAGCAGCGGAATGGAGAGGTCGTTGAACGGCCGTAGCGCGAAGGGCGAGCAGTAATCGCCGGCATGCATGACGAGCGACACGCCGCCAGCGATCATCTGCTCCAGCAACGCGTGCATCGCCGGCACGCGGTCATGAGTGTCGGAAAATAATCCGATCCGCATCAGGCATTCCTCCAGTGAAGGGGCGTGTGTTCGAGCCGCACCAGGTCTTCGTATCGCTCGCGTTCCGTGATCGTCGCGAAGCGCGAGCCGTCCACCAGTACTTCAGCCGGTCGCGGCCGAGAGTTGTAGTTGGACGACATGGTGAATCCGTACGCCCCAGTGGTGCGCACCGCCAGCAGATCGCCCGCCTGCACGTTTGCCAGCACCCGATCCTTCGCGAAAAAGTCGCCAGATTCGCAGATCGGCCCCACCACGTCAGCCGTGATTTCACCGCTCGTATCCACGACGGGTTCGATGTCGTGATAGGCCTGATAGAGCGCGGGTCGTACGAGGTCATTCATCCCCGCATCGGTGACCACAAAATCCTTCCCGGCCGCATGCTTGCGATACAACACACGGGTTAACAAGACACCGGACTCGGCGACCAAAAATCTTCCGGGTTCCAGGAGCAGGCGCAACCCCGTGTCGCGGGTCGACGAAATGATGAGCGTGGCATAGTCCTCCACATCCGCGCCGGGCTCGTTGCGCGCGTAGGGGACGGCCAGGCCTCCCCCAACGTCAAGAAACTCCAGTTGATGCCCCTGCGCCCGTACGCGTCGTACCACATCGAGGAGGCGTGGGATCGCGTCGCGCATGGGATCCGCATTGGCAATCTGGGATCCCAAATGCATCCCAAGTCCCTTGAGCGCCACATGGGACAGGGCCCTCGCGTGCGCCGCGATCCGTTCGACATCGTCACGCGGGATGCCAAACTTTTGACCCTTTTCTCCCGTCCTGATGTACGCATGCGGTGTATCGACCGTGACTTCGGGATTGACGCGTATCGCTATCGGGGCGACGACGCCACGGGCCGCAGCCACGTCATTGACGGTGACGAGCTCGGCTTCCGACTCCACGTTAATGAGCAGCACGCGCGCATCGAGCGCTTGCTCGATCTCGGCGACGGTCTTGCCAACGCCGCTAAACACGATGTCGGTGCTGTCAAAACCTGCGGCACGGGCGCGGTAAAGCTCTCCGCCTGAGACGATGTCCACACCGGCGCCAAGCTCTCGCAGCAGCCGGAGGATCGCCAGGCTCGAATTGGCCTTCATCGCGAAATGAATGTGGTGCCGGGTACCGCGAAACGCCGATGCCAGCCGTTCGTACCGGGCGCGGATGGTATTGGCGGCGTACACGTAGCACGGGGTGCCCACCGCGTTGGCAATGCGTGGCAATGGGACCCCTTCCGCCCAGAGCACGCCGTCTTCACGCGCGAACGTGGTCCGTGGTGTCTCGGTGTGCGGGACACTCATCGCATCAGTACGCGCGAGACCAAATGACTTCGTGCTTCGCTGGCTCGCCCGTCACCATGCACGTCGCCGGCGCGACGCGCGAACGGAACTCGGCGTCGGGAATGATCCGGATCGTGGCCTTCGTCTCCTCCTTCACCCGCGCTTCGACCGCTGGGTCGCCATTCCAGCCCGCATACACGAACGCGCCGGGACCATCCATGACTTCCTTGAATCGATTGTACGAGATTGGCTCGCGTATGCTATTGGCCTCAAGTCGCGCGCGCGCCGCTGCGAGCATATCCGCCTGGATCTGCTCGAGAATGACCGGCAAATCCTCTCGCAAGCGATCGAAAGCCATCGGGCGCTTCTCGCGCGTATCTCGGCGTACCAGCATGCCACTCTGTGACGCCAAATCCCGTGGGCCGATCTCGAGACGAAGCGGAATGCCGCGGGTTTCCCAGTAGTAGTACTTGCTGCCGGGCTTGATCCCGATGCGATCATCGACCTGCACGCGAATGCGCTCGTGATCGTGGCGCTTGAAACTGCCGAGTTCGTCGGCAATGCGCCTGGCGGTTTCGATCGTTGCAGACCGTTCGTCGTCGGACTTCCAGATAGGGACAATGACGACCTGAATGGGCGTCAGGCGAGGCGGCAGTCGCAAGCCGGCGTCGTCCCCATGCGTCATCACCAACCCGCCGATCATCCGCGTCGAAACGCCCCAGCTGGTGTTCCACGCGAACGCCTCTTCGCCCTGTTCATTCTGAAAGGACAGGTTGAACGCCTTCGCGAAATTCTGTCCCAGGTTGTGGGAGGTCCCAGCCTGCAGCGCGCGATTATCCTGCATCAGCGCTTCACACGAATACGTGCGCAGCGCGCCAGCGAAGCGCTCGGAGTCGGTTTTCAGTCCGGTGATCACGGGCATGGCCATGAACTGCTCCATGAACTCGCGATACACGCCCAGCATGCGACGCGTTTCCTCTTCTGCCTCGTCATGCGTGGTGTGCGCCGTATGCCCTTCCTGCCACAGGAACTCCATCGTGCGCAGGAAGAGTCTCGTACGCATTTCCCAGCGCACCACGTTCGCCCATTGGTTATACAGGAGCGGCAAATCCCGATAGCTCTGCACCCACTTGGCAAACATGTGGTACACGATGGTCTCTGACGTCGGACGCACCACCAGTCGCTCTTCGAGTTCTTTGCCGCCACCATGCGTGACCACGGCGCACTCTGGTGCAAATCCCTCAACGTGCTCCGCTTCTTTGGAGAGAAAGCTTTCCGGAATAAACAATGGGAAGTACGCGTTGACGTGTCCGGTGGCCTTGAACATGTCGTCGAGTGCGCGCTGCATCCGCTCCCAGATCCCATAGCCCAGCGGGCGAATGACCATGCATCCGCGCACCGGTGAATAGTCGGCGAGCTCGGAGCGCAGTACGAGTTCGTTATACCACTCGCTGAAGTTTTCCGCGCGGGTGGGCAACTTCTTGTCATCAGCCATCTGCGTTTGCTTGATCAAGGATGGTGTTCGCTTCTTGCAAGAGCCGCAATGCGGCGTGCGCTCGAATCTTCGCATCCGGCGAAGCGAAGCGTTCAATGGGAGCGGGCACCCCCATGACACCAACAGGTGTTTCGACGAGCGATTGGAGGTGATAGGTGACGCCATGTTCGCCCGCACTGAGCACGACCACGACGTTGGCATCGGCGCGGCGTGCGTCATCCATCTGCTTGTTGGCCTTCCGGTTCTGCATGGAAGCGGTCGACAGGCCGTGACTGATCCACGCGCTGCGGGCGTGCTGACGTACCGCGGATGCCAGCTGGAGCACCGTGGCCGTCGGCACATCTTCGCCCGCGATCAGGTACATGCGCAGGGGCTCCGACTTCAATGCGGGCATGAGTCCACGCGCTCGTAGCAGTTCTCCGAGTACCACATCTCCGAGACCGAAGCCTAACGCCGGCATATCAACGCCGCCGAGTGCCGCCAACAGGGTGTCGTATCGACCCCCGCCACAAATCGCCCGGAACTCCCCCACCGCGTCGAACAGCTCGAACACGATACCGGTGTAGTAGGCCAACCCGCGCACGATCGTCAGGTCGAATTGGACCCAGTCGGCCACACCCATCGCCGTCGCGTGGGCGAGATACTCTCCAAAGCGTTGGATATGCTGAGCGACGATGGGCGAACTGCCGTACGTCGTCCGTAGCGTCGGGAAGTCCAGCGTCGCAAATCCGAGAATCGCCTGGCGCACCTCGCTCGACAGGCCAGCGGCGACCAACTTTCCGTCGGAGACCTCGCGCGGCTGACGTTCCAACTTGTCGAGGACCGCGTACACCGTCGGCCACACCGATTCGGCGATGTCCAGGTGCGTCAGCAAGGCGTTCAGCAATCGACGGTCACTCACCCGCGCCCGCACGTCCGCCGCAGACAGTCCGAACGCCCGCATGATCTCGATGGCGATGGACAACAACTCCGCGTCGGCCAGCACGTCCACCTCGCCGACGATATCGACATTGAGCTGGTAGTGCTCGCGTAAGCGTCCTTTCTGCGCGCGCTCGTAGCGGAACAGCTGCGGGATGCTAAACCAGCGCACCGGTTTACGCAGCGTTTGCGCACGCGCGCCGACCATGCGCGCGAACGTGGGAGTCATCTCCGGTCGCAAGGCCACGGCCCGATCACCCTTATCCACGAAGTGGTACAATTGGGTGACGATCTCGTCCCCACTCTTTTGTATGTACAGATCGAGAGGCTCGAGTGGTGGCCCATCGTACTCCTGAAACGCATAGCGCCGCACGACGCGGCGCCAGGTATCGAAGATGTGGGCTCGTTCAGCGAACTGCTCGGGGTAGAAGTCTCGGAACCCCGGTAAAGGCTTCGGTGGCATCCTGATAAGCTACCGAGCCAGCGGATCGACCTGCAACCGTTCCATCGCGTCTCCGACGGTGTGGAATGAACCAGTAACGAGAATAGTTGTGCCGGTCGAGTCGGCGAGGCGCAATGCGGCGTCAAAGTCATCGAGGCGAACCGCGTCAATCGCTGCGTCCCGCGCCCAGGCTTCCACTTCATCCAGCGCCCAGGCCCGAGAGGCGGGCGCGGTCGGGGCGGTCGTGAGGATGATGCGATCGGCCACCGTCGCCACCGCTCGAAGAATGCCTCGCCAATCTTTGTCGCGGAGCACGGTGACGACGGCAACGACCGGGTGCGGTAATCCAGTCGCGCGCATATTCGCCACAACCGTCTCCGCACCGTCCGCGTTGTGCGCGACGTCGAACAGCCACCGTCCCCAGCGATGGAATCGGCCGGCCAGACGCACATTCGCGAGCCCAGTCTCGGCCTGATCGGCTATGCGCTGCCACGGCGCGCCGGCGCACTGCAGCATCGCCAACGCCACGGCGGTGTTGTGCGCCTGGAACGTACCAACCAACGGCGTCGTCAGACGCCGAGTTCGTCCCGGCGTCTCCAGCGAGAAGGTGGTCCCCGACTCGGCCAACGTCACGTCACGTACATGCCAATCGCGGCCCGTCACGCACACGGGAGACGCGCCTGCGGTCTCGGCATGCGCTACCAGCAGATCACGAATTTCGGGACGCGTTTCACCGACAATAGCGGCGACACCGGGCTTGAAGATGCCCGCTTTCTCCGCAGCGATCTGGGGCAGCGTGTCCCCGAGGAACTCCATGTGGTCGAACCCGATCTGCGTCACGCCGGCGGCAACTGGTTGAACCAGGTTGGTGGCATCCAGTCGACCGCCAAGACCGACTTCGACAATGGCGACTTCGACGCCGACCGTCGCAAAGTGCGACAATGCCATGGCCGTCGTGGACTCAAAGAAGGTCGCTCCCAACTTCGTCAACAGGGGTTCGTGGGCCGTCAACCATGCGGCGATAGCGCTTTTCGGCATTGGTCGACCGTCAACGACCACCCGTTCGCTGAAATCGACCAAGTGCGGCGACGTGTAGCGGGCCACACGAAGGCCCGCGTGACGCATCAGCGCGTCTAACGTGGCAACGGTGCTGCCTTTCCCATTCGTACCGGCGACATGGAACACCGGGTACGCCCGCTGTGGGTTCCCGAGTGCGGACAAGAGGGCATCAACACGCTCAAGCCCAAGGCGCCAGGCGCCACCGGTGCGCGCAAACAGCCTTGCCAGCGCCGCATGATACGCCTCCTCGGCCTCGCGATTTGCCTCGGAGAGCTCACGAGAGGCGATCGAGGCTGCGGAACGGTCGAGCGTTCGGCGCGGCGACAGAGGGTCGATCGTCAGCTGTCCTGCGCGTGTCCGGTAGCTGCCGGTCGGCCAGTCATGTGCCGCAACAACCGAGTGATGGTCGCGCGAAGTTCTTTGCGGTGTACGACACTGTCGACCATGCCATGATCGACCAGAAACTCAGCGGTTTGAAAGCCCTCCGGCAGATCTTGTCCCAGCGTCTGCTTGATCACGCGGGGGCCAGCAAATCCGATCACCGCGCCCGGTTCAGCGAGAATCGAATCGCCGAGCATGGCGAAGCTCGCGCTGACGCCACCCGTTGTTGGGTTAGTCAGAATGGACACGTACGGGATTCGACGCTCCGCGAGTTGGGAGAGCACCGCCGCCGCCTTCGCCATCTGCATAAGTGAAAGCACGCCCTCCTGCATACGTGCACCACCCGACGCCGAAATAATGACCAGGGGGTGCTTCTTTTCGAGGGAACGTTGACCCAGTCGGGCGATCTTCTCACCCACCACCGAACCCATCGATCCGCCCATGAACGCGAAATCCATGATGCCGATGCCCACGGGAAGGCCCTCCATCAGGCCGGTCACCGTCAGGATAGCGTCGCTATCGCCGGCGCTGGCGATCGCGCGTTTGAGGCGCGCGGGATAATCAGGAAAGCCGAGTGGATCGACCGATCGAAGCTCGCCGCCGATTTCCCCGATGGTTGTTTCATCGAGCAGCATCGTCGCGTAATCCCACGCGCGCAACCGGCGATGGTAATCGCATTCCGGGCACACGTTGAAATTCCGCAAAAAATTGTCGCGGATATCCGTATGCCCGCACGCCTCGCATTTCTCCCACGTGTCCGGTGGGATCTCGAGACGCTCGCGACGCGGCTGTCGTGGTTTTTTCTCTTTCCGAAACCAGGCCATAGAGGGCGTAAGATCGAAGATCGGCCCCATTGAGGCTAGGCCTTGCGCCAGTCCAACTCTGTACTCTGAGCATTACCGAAGACATTCCGAAGAGGCGAAATCGACCCGCGCGTACGCGCGACTACAATCCGATCGCGTCCGGCAGCCCTCGGCCTTCAGCGGAAATGCGCAGGAGCACCGCCACCGAAATCCAGCTGACCAGGAGAAACGAACCACCATAGCTGAAGAACGGCAGCGGAATGCCGGTCACCGGCATCAGGCTGAGCGTCATCCCGACATTCACGGTCACGTGAATCACCCACGCCGACACCACGCCAAACGCCAGGAGGCTCGGGAACGCATCATTCGCGCGGGTGGCCACGCGTGTGCTGCGCAGAAACAATGCGAGGAACAACGAGAGCGCGATGGTCACGCCGATAAACCCAAGTTCCTCGCCCACCACCGAGAAGATGAAGTCGGTATGGCGTTCGGGAAGAAACTGCAATCGTTTCTGACTGCCCAGCGTAAATCCTTTCCCAAAGAGACCACCGGAACCGATCGCGACTTTCGACTGCATCACGTGGTAGCCGGCATTGCGGGGATCGATGGACGGATCCAGGAACACCAGCAAGCGACGTTGTTGATAGGGCTTGAGCTGTTCCCAGAGAATCGGGGCGACGATACCCATGGAGACATTGGCGAGCATGAGCGCGACGCCTTCCAACAGATGCGGACGATACCACAGCATCAAGGCAAACAGCAGGAAAAACCATGCCCCCCACGCTCCCGTACTAAACGCCAGAACGAGACTGATACCGGGCGACGCCAGCATCAGCAGCACGGGCCACGTCACTCCGGCCCAGAACAGCATGGCGAAACAGATCCCAATGAATACAATGCCTGTGCCCAAGTCGGGCTGGGCCATGACAAGTATCCATGGCACCCCGACCACCAGCAGTGGCCGCCACAACTCTACGAGTGCACGCGGATGATCACGCTGCGCTGCCAGCACGCGCGCCAGCATGAGAGTGGTGGCGAGCTTGGCCAACTCGGCAGGTTGCCCGATGCGAACGCCGCCAATGCTGAGCCACCCCTTTACGCTGGCGGCGGTCCCCGCTCCCGTTCCTACGAAGAGCACGAGCACCAGCAATGCGCAACTCACCAGGTACAGGGGCCAGGCGCTCCATTCCAGCAATCGCACCGACCCGCGCGAGACGACGAAGCAGGCGACCAGCGAGACACCAAACCAGGCAAGTTGTCGTCGCCACAGGTTCGCGACGAATCCCGGCGCATCGGTCTGACCTGCCGAGAAGACCATCGCGATACCGAAGGTCGTTAGCAGCAGCGCGAGGAGCAGCAGTGGGTAGTCGATGCCTTGACGACGTTGCGGGAGGGCCACTAGTCGTTGGTCACCGATTTGAGTGTGAGCCCCTTTGTCTTCAAGAAGCGCTCCATCATCTTCGTCGCCACTTTGGCCGCGGCAGAGCCGTGCAGTCCTTCCTCAATGATGATAGCCACCACGATTTTCGGATTGTCGACCGGCGCATAGCCCACGAACCATGCATTGTCCGGATGCGGCGGGTTCTGCGCAGTTCCGGTCTTGCCGGCAATCAGCAATCCTTGAATTTGCGCGCCAGCGGCTGTCCCGCGCGAGACCACGTCGGCCAGCGCAAGTTGGATTCCTTCCAGCTTGTCTTTGTCGAGATTGAGAATTTGCGTACGAACGGGTGCACGCGCGACGATTTGTGGCTGCGCGGCGGCGCCGTCGGTGGCGAGCGCGGTGTAGAATCGCGCCATGTTCAATGGCGTCTGTGCGTTGTCCGCCTGACCAATCGAAAGACTCAACACAACGGACGGATTCCAGCCGCGCGGTCCGTAGCGCGTATTGAAATATGCGACGCTTTCGGGCCAACGCGGTCGACGCTCATCCGGCAGATCGATTCCCGTGCGGTCGCGAAACCCCAGGGCCACGCCACCGGCAATCAGCATC
>JANLVM010000527.1:0-18468 GCA_031364015.1 Gemmatimonadaceae bacterium | reverse complement strand
ACGTGCGCCTCGAGTACCGGCGGGCGTTCGAGACGGCGACGGCTATGGAGCGACTCACAACGGTCGAAGAAGCGGTATGCATCGGTTCCTGGCCTTGGGGAGTTCGAGAATCCGAACGCAGTAGTTCGAACCTGCACTCCTTTCAGGCACTCCTTGTGCCGTCGTGGCTGCTTCGACGGATAGGTCGTTTAACGGGGCCGTAACTTACGCAAGGCTATTCTGGGTAATGCTTTCCACTTTTCGGAAATAGCTGCGCTTGCACTGATTATGGACCGGCTGGTCGTCGCGTGTGGCGTCTATAGCACATATCAGCACATAAATTGTTTGTGTTGCGCCACTCGCACACTTCTACTCTTTGTACGGTGAGCTGGCCTTGGCCGGCGATTGCTGAGACGCTGACGCCGTCGTCGCTGATATCACGGTTGTCGCGCTGGCAAGCGTCTTCACAAATCGAGCGCCGAGTACTTCGGCTTGCCACCGGCGCAGTTCCGGGATGTCGGCAAACTCATCGATATGACGCGGATTCCGTCGAGCGACCGCTTCCATGCGGTCACGGGAGCAGAGCACCCCGGGGTCTAGATCGAGTTCGGTGGCGACCGCGTCCCGTACCGATTTCAGGCGTCCGACGCGGTCGTCGAACTCGGTGTCTTTGTCCCAACGCTGCGTTTTGGGGAATCGCGGAAGATCGGCCTCGGACGCGGCGTTGCCGCGCGCAATGGACTGGAGGGCCTCATGGACCCGAACATCCGACATCCCGCGTGGAAATCCTTTCACCGCGAACAGCCCTTCTCGCGCGGTCGGCGCCAGTCGTGAGAGTTCGAGCAATACGTCGTTCCCCGCCACGCGAAAGGTCGCCCGATCGAGTTCGGCGGCTATGCTGTCGCGCCATTTCGCCAACTCTCGAAGACGCGCGAGCTCTCGACGCGTCAGATCACGCGCGCCCTTGAGTCGCAAGAATCCGGTGTCGGGTGCTTCATCGTCCCAGCGCGTGCCTTCGGCGCGACGAAACTCTTCTTCCGCCCAATGCCACCGTCCCTTCGCCTCTAATTCACGTCGGAGATGTTCCCGCAAACCCAGCAGGTGCCGCGTGTCCTGTGCCGCGTAATCCAGCATGTCGGCGGTGAGCGGACGCATACTCCAGTCGGCGCGTTGATGCTTCTTATCCAACTTGAGGCCGAAGTATTTCTCCAGGAGCGCCGCGAGTCCGAATGCGCGGAATCCCAACAGTTGCGAGGCCACGCGCGTGTCGAACAGATTCGTGACGCGCCAGCCGTAGTCCTGTTGCAGCAGTCGCAGATCATAGTCGGCATCGTGCAGCACCACTTCGACCGCACGATCCTCAAGGAGCGCTCCCAGTCGCGTGGGGATCCCGATGGACAGCGGATCGATGACGGCTTCGTGTTCCGCAGTTGACAGCTGGAGCAAGTACACGCGATCGACAAAGCGGTGAAAGCTGGCGCCTTCGGTGTCGAGCGCGATGGCCTTGGTACCGGTCAGGCCGGTCAGGAAGCGGTCTACGGCATCAGCCGTGTCGAGATACAGCGGTGCAGACGAGGACATGGATCTGTCAAAGGTACACTGCATCCGCACACAGCGGGATCGATCCCGCATGACGCAGCGTGTGTCGCCCCCCCCTTGCAGCCGGGGGTTCCTTGATTGAGAGTTCCCAGTCGACCACCTATGACAAATACCGCAATCGATCCGTCCGCAGAGGCCGTGCCTCCTGAACCGCGCCGATTTTCCAGTGGTGAGATTGGACGCGCTGCATTGGTACTTTTCGCGATCTGGTTTGGCCTGCAGCTTCTCTGGTCTGTCAGCACACTGGTTTTTCTGGTGTTCCTTTCGGTCCTGTTCGGACTGGCCGTTGGGCGTGGCGTAGATGTGCTCGAGCGCTACAAGATCCGGCGCGGCGTGGCATCGGCGTTGATCGTGTTCGGAACGATTGGCGTTATCGGAGGTGGGCTTGCCCTGTCCGCTCCCATCCTGATCGAACAGGGGAAGGAGCTGCAAACCGAGTTTCCAGCCGCCGTTTCGAAGGTTCAGGACTGGATCGATTCGAAGCAGCGAACGGGAGCCATGGGCGCGCTGATCAAAGCCGCAACCCAACCGACCGTCCCCGCTCCGGCCGCGTTACCCGCCGTCCCCGCAACGACGTCGGCTGGCAAGGCCAGGGCGCCGGCGGTCACGCGCCCAAGTGATGCCATCAAGCAGAAGCTGGCCGACGGAGTCGCCAAGGCCAGCGGCTATCTCTTTTCGTTTGTCTCGAACGCGTTGGCACTCCTCGCGGCCTTTTTTCTCCTGGTCTTCCTCTCCATCTACATCGGCGCTGAACCCGAAGTGTATCGTGGTTGGATGCTGGCCGCCGTACCGGCGCGCTCGCGACCGCAAGTTCGCCTTGTGCTCTCCGAGATCTCCAACGTGCTGCGGAAGTGGTTGGTGACGCAGCTGATTGCCATGGTGGTGATTGGCACACTGGTGACCGTCGTGTTGCTGATACTGGGTGTCAAAGCACCTTTCGCGCTGGGCTTCATCGCTGGCCTGATGGAGTTCATACCCAATCTCGGACCGGTGTTGAGCGCCGTGCCGGCGGTTATCATGGGTTTCGTCGACTCGCCGGAAAAAGCCGCTGCGGTGGCGCTCGCATATTGGGGAATCCAGTTCCTTGAGAACAACCTGCTGATCCCGTACTTGATGCGCGGTGAGATGGATTTGCCGCCCGCGATTACGCTGGTTGGGCAGGCATTGATGGCCGTGCTATTCGGATTTCTCGGACTCATGGTTGCCGTACCGCTCATCGCGGTCGTGCTTGTCCCGCTCCGCATGATCGCCGAACGCGAGAATGCGCGCGAGAAGGTGATGTTGCGCGCCGCGCGTCGAACCAGCGAGACTCGCGCCGAGACGGCGAGCCTCCGCGTCACCGCCGAGTACGCGTTGTCGAGAGCCGATCGCGGACCGACCTCGGGTGACCTCGCGGAAGAGGACTCGTGATCGCCACCCTTCCGTCGGTGCAGCTGGGGTACGACGATCAGGGAAGCGGGCTCCCGATCGTGATGCTGCATGGCTTCCCGCACGACCGGGCGTTGTGGTCGCAGCAACGCACGGCGCTCGCGCCGCGCGTGCGATGTATCACTCCCGATTTGCGCGGTTTCGGCGAGTCGTCGACTGACGGACCGTACTCCATGGACCAGTACGCTGACGACATCGTGTCGTTATTGGATTGGCTCGAGGTCAAACGGGCGGTGGTGTGCGGGTTGTCGATGGGTGGTTACGTCGCCATGGCCATGTGGCGTCGATATCCCGATCGAATCCGTGGGCTCGTGCTGTGCGATACGCGCGCCGCTGCCGACACCGACACATCGCGCGCGGCGCGCAATGAGATGATCGCGCTGGCGCAGAGCGCCGGAGCGAGCGCGGTGGCGGCGAAGCAGTTGCCGGGAATGGTCGGAGCGACCACACACGCAAGTCGGCCGGAAATTGTGGCCATGATGCGAGACATGTTGGAACGCCAGTCGGTGGCGGGCATTGTTGGTGCCCTGGAGGCGCTACGCGATCGACCGGACTCTGGGCCCACGCTGGCGTCGGTGAGCGTTCCCACGCTGGTAATGGTGGGCGAGGAGGACGTGCTCACGCCGGAGAGCGACGCGCGCGCGATGATCGCGCTGCTGCCCGTGTCTACGTCGGCACGGCTCGAGCGCATCCCCGATGCCGGACACGTCTCGTGCGTCGAGCGCCCGGCGGCCGTGACCCATGCGCTGGCCGAGTTTCTCGCGGGCTTCCCATCGGACCACGACTGAGCAGTGTGCTTACACTCTGATCATCGCACCCGATGACTGCGACTATTTCCGAATCTGAACGTTCGCGCGCCGCGCGCTGGGGACAGGTGCTGTTCAAGAATCGCGGCTGGTTGCCGGTGCCTTTTGTGGCCGTGCCGCTACTGTTGCCGGGCCATCAAACCTCGACGACGTGGACCTCAGGACTCGTGCTGGTGCTCTTGGGCGAACTGGTGCGTATTGCCGGTGTCGCCGCCGCAGGCACGGTCACACGCCGTCGCTCGCGCGAGGTGCAGCGACTGGTCACGTACGGCGCCTTTGCGTGGTGCCGAAACCCGCTTTACGTCGGCAATTTTCTGGCGTGGATGGGCTTCACGGTCGTCTCCGGCGTATTCTGGTTTCTGCCCGTGGCGATTGTGGTGTTCGCCATCGAATACACGCTCATCGTGCGGTACGAAGAGGGTGTGCTCGAGTCAATCTTCGGTCAGGAATATCTGGAGTACAAAGCCCGCACGCCGCGTTGGTTCGGGCGACCGCCTGCGAACAGCACGACTGGCCAACACGATTGGAAGGAAGCAATTTGGAGCGAGCGCTCAACGTTTCTGCAGTACGCCGTGCTGGCGGCGGTCTTCTATTCCAAATGCCAGTACTTCAACTGCGGTTGACTACCTCGTGGGTAGCCCCGGCGGATTCGGCCCCTCGAAGATTTCCTTGTTGAGCTTTATATAGCTCTTGAGCTGCACCGGCACGTCTTCCTCGGGGAAGATCGCGGTCACTGGGCATTCGGGTTCACAGGCGCCGCAGTCGATGCATTCATCGGGGTGGATGAAGAGCTGTTCCGGACCCTCGTAGATACAGTCCACCGGGCACACGTCGACACAGGACTTGTCCTTGACGGAAATGCAGGCTTCGGTGATGATGTAAGGCATGGCAAAAGGCTCAGGTCGGACGCACGGGACAGTCTCTATTCCGCGCGCAAGTTAGTTAGTCAGCAAACCGTGCGACAAGCGCTTGATGCGGCGGTGCACGAAGGCGCACCCAGGCGCACTGCGGCCACGGTGGCTAGGCACGCCACGGCGGCAACTCGCCGCGTTTGAGTTCGGGATTCTCGCGGTACAGCGTGAAGGTTCGGCCAATCACCTGGACCACGTCCGCGTGAACGCGACCGGCAATGTCGTTCGCCGCTTCCCTGGCCGAAAGCTCGCCCGCTTTCGCCACTTGCACCTTCACCAGCTCATGAGTGCGCAGGACATCGTCAAGCGTCGCGAGCAATGCAGGCGTCAGCCCCTGATGACCAACGTGCACCTGCACCACCAAGTGATGCGCCTCAGCGCGCAACGCGGCGCGTTCTTTTCCGGACATGCTCATACGAAACTCGAAAGCGGTGATGACGTCGGTCGCATTGTTGTCAGGGGCGGACACCGTCGAAGGCGAATAACGTCAGGGGGTTAATGGACGGTCCGTCCCACCACACCCGACCAACCACGCGCTTCATCACCTGGAAGTGCAGGTGAGGCGTATCGGGAGGTGCATTGCCGGTCGTTCCAACGTAGCCGATCACCGAGCCCTTGGCGACTCTGTCCCCGACCGCAAGTCCACGGCGATATCGTTGCAAGTGCGCGTAATAATACACGAAGCGCTCGGCGGGATCGCTGGCGTACAGCGCAATCCCGCCCACCGGACCCGTCGCAAGTCGTCCGATCACCAGATCGTCTGTCGCCAGGACCGCTGAATAGCGAGGCGCCGCCAGATCGAGGGCCCCGTGAATACGGTCGCTGCGCCTGGCGACGAAATTGTCTCGAATTTTCAGGCGGGACACCCCCTCCACGGGCACCATGAGCTGTCGTTCCCAGAGTGCGTCGAGATCGCCGTCGGTGACGGTCTCATCACGGGGTGACCGGTATTCAGGGCGACGCCCCAGCGCCACCGACGCTGGCGTGGGCACCGGCCGGGTGGCAGCTGGAGGCATCGGAGGCGGCGCGACCGGCGGATTGGCCCCTCCGCGAGCACAGGCTTGGGCGGTCATCAACAGAGCCGCCCACAACACCCGTGAGGCGATCAGCTGACGCACCCACGATGTTACGAAACACATCAATCGACCAAGCCTCGCCAAGTCAGCCTTTGACAACCTCGGGCCGGAAGAACGGCTCGAGGAAGCGCAGCATGTCCTCCACCGACCGAATACCATCCGTCTTGAGTCTGTCCAACTCCGCCGACTTCGGCAACCGTGCGCCGGCGCGGTCGGCAATCACCAGCACTGCGTCCTCGAGATCGAGATCGACCAACCCGAACACGCGCTCAAGGTCGTCGGCGGGCAGCACCTTGTAGTGCGGCTCGACCGCACCATGGCGTTCGGCCAGATATTGATATGTCTGCGCCAGCAGCAGCTCGGGGAACCGACCACGAAAACTGTCTCGAAAGCGCGAGAGTCCATCGCGTTCAATTGACTGCTGATTCATGATGCGGGCCCGCACGAACAGGATGACTGCCAGCGCCAGCATCATGGTGGTACCCACGAGCATCAGACGCACGATCGGTCAACCCTCAGGTGGCGGGGCAATGATGCGGGCAAAGTCTCTCGAACTGGACGGGAGGGCGACGAAATCACAACGATCCGGCATCGAATGGCCAAGGCACGGCGCGGGCAAGCCACCGCGTTGGCAATGTCCGTTTGCGCGATTGGACGAATCTGCCTGTCATCCGACAATCTGCAAGGCGCTGTCGGCAAAGTCTTGGTAGAAGTCGAATTCGTCAACGGTTTCGTTGACATAGTCGCCAATGCCGAGTTATATTGTCCCGATGGAAGCAGTGATAGGGGCCTTGGGAGGTTTTCGCGGCGTTCGCGCTGAACTGTTGGTGGCGCTTAAGCGGTCACAGCCCATGACAGCCCACGAGTTGGGAGAGCAGTTTGGATTGACGGCTAACGCGTTACGACGTCACCTCAAGGTGCTCGAAGACGATGGGTTTGTCGATTTCGCCCGCGAAGTGCGCGGCGTCGGCGCTCCGGTCTACTCCTATTCACTTACTGCTGTAGGTGAAGGACTGTTCCCGCGCCGCTATATGCCCGTGCTGGCAACCGCCCTCAAGGCGTTAGCCGACACGAGTGGTCGAGAGGCGGTGACCGCCGTATTGGAAGCAGAGTGGCACCAGTTGGTAGAGGAAGCCGGGCCCGTCGTTGATGCGTTGCCGCTTCACGAGCGCATGGCGTTGGTCGCCGAGTTGCTGACGGCGCGGGGGTATATGGCGGAGGCGGTCGAGATCACGCCCCTGGGTACGGCAGCGATCACCACACTGCGCATTCACAATTGCGCGCTCGGTGAGATCGCCGAAGGTTTTCCCGAGGCGTGCGTAGTCGAAGCGCGTGTGCTGGAACGCTTGTTGGGCGTGCCGCTGATTCGCGGTGCCCACCGCATCGATGGATGCGGCCGGTGCGAATACGGAGTGCTAAGTCAAATCATCGCCGGGAAACCGGCTGATACACCAGTTGAGAAACAGGAGCAATCATGAGCACGTCGATCGACACACTGGTCAACCGCGAATACCAGTACGGCTTTTCCACTGACATCGAATCGGACACGCTGGCGCCGGGCCTCTCGGAGGAGACCGTCCGTTTCATCTCGGCCAAAAAGCAGGAGCCCGAGTGGCTGCTGGAGTGGCGGCTGAAGGCGTTTCGCCGGTGGCAGACTATGACCGAACCGCATTGGTCGAATGTGCAGTATCCCCCGATCGACTACCAGGCGGCCAGTTACTATTCAGCGCCCAAAACGACGAAGCCGCTTGGCTCGCTGGACGAGATCGATCCGGTGCTGCTCGATACGTATAAGCGGCTGGGCCTTTCACTGAACGAACAGAAGCGGCTCAACAACGTGGCGGTCGATGCCGTGTTTGACTCCGTATCGGTCGGCACGACCTACAAGGAGGAGCTGGGGAAACACGGTATCGTGTTCATGTCGTTTGGCGAGGCGGCACGCGAGCACCCCGCGTTGGTGCAGAAGTATCTGGGGTCGGTGGTGCCCTACAGCGACAACTTCTTTGCCGCGCTGAACAGCGCCGTGTTCTCCGACGGATCGTTCTGCTACATCCCCAAGGGCGTGCACTGCCCGATGGATCTGTCCACGTACTTCCGCATCAACGCCGCAGAAACGGGCCAATTCGAGCGCACGCTGATTATCGCCGATGAAGGCGCGACGGTGAGCTATCTGGAAGGGTGTACGGCGCCCAAGCGCGACACGAACCAGCTCCACGCTGCCGTCGTGGAGATCATCGCGCTGGACGGTGCCACGGTGAAGTACAGCACGGTGCAAAATTGGTATGCCGGCGATGAGCACGGCGTGGGAGGCATTTACAATTTTGTCACCAAGCGCGGGAAGGCGATGAAGGACGCGAAGATCTCCTGGACACAGGTGGAGACGGGCTCGGCGATCACGTGGAAGTATCCGAGTGTCATTCTGCAGGGCGACAACAGTGTCGGAGAGTTCTATTCGGTGGCAGTCGCCTCGAAGCGACAGCAGGCGGATACCGGAACGAAGATGATTCACATCGGCCGCAACACGAGGTCGACCATCGTGTCCAAGGGCATCTCGGCGATGCACGGGCAGAACAGCTATCGCGGCAAGGTGCAGATTCTCCCCAGGGCGGAAGGCGCCCGCAACTACACGCAATGCGACTCGATGCTGGTGGGGAATCAGTGCGGGGCCCACACCTTTCCGTATGTCGAAGTTGGCAACAACAGCGCGATTCTGGAACACGAAGCGTCGACGTCGAAGATCGGCGAAGACCAGATCTTCTACCTGAAGGCGCGCGGCCTCGACGCCGAGCAGGCCGTGTCGATGATCGTCAGCGGCTTCTGCAAGGAAGTGTTCAAAGAGCTGCCAATGGAGTTCGCGCTTGAAGCGCAGCAGCTGTTGGGCATCACGCTCGAAGGAAGCGTCGGATAACACAGTACTCCGTACCTGGTGACTCACTACTCATTCCTCACGACTCAGTACACTCGACTCATGTTACAAATCACCGACCTCCACGCCTCCATCGACGGCAAGCCAATCCTCAAGGGGATTTCGCTCTCCGTCAACGCTGGCGAAGTGCACGCCGTCATGGGGCCGAACGGCTCAGGCAAGAGCACGCTCGCGCAGGTCCTCGCGGGGCATCCGGCGTACGAGATCACCAGCGGCAGTGTCATGTACCAGGGCGAGAATCTGCTCGAGATGGCGCCGGAGATCCGCGCGCAACGTGGCGTGTTCCTGGCGTTCCAGTATCCGGTGGAGATTCCCGGTGTCACCAATGCGTACTTCCTGCGCGCGGCGTACAACGAGATCCGCCGTTCGAAGGGGCTCGACGAGGTGGATCCCATGGCCTTCCTCGATCTCGTGGAAGCGCGGCTCAATTTGGTCGAGATGGACGTGTCGATGATGAGCCGCTCGGTCAACGCCGGGTTTTCCGGCGGCGAGAAGAAGCGCAACGAGATTCTGCAAATGGCCGTGCTCGAACCGACGCTGGCGATTCTCGACGAGACCGATTCGGGCCTCGACATCGATGCGCTACGCATCGTGGCCGCCGGCGTGAACTCGCTCAAGCGCGCCGACAACGCCACGATCGTGGTGACGCACTATCAGCGTCTGCTGAACTACATCGTGCCGGACTTTGTCCACGTGCTCGCCGGCGGACGCATCGTCCGGTCGGGAGACAAGTCGCTCGCGCTCGAACTGGAGGCGCGCGGGTACGACTGGGTGATGGAGGCGGCGTGAGCAATAGCACCTCACTGGCACCGTCGTTTGCCGGACAGGCCTCGGCGGCCGCACTGCTGGCCGCGCCCGAGCCGTTGCGCGCGCTGCGTCGCGAAGGCGCCGACGCGTTTGCGCGCCTGGGATTCCCCACGATGCGCAACGAAGACTGGCATTACACGAGTGTGGCCGCCATCGCTGAGGCGCAGTTCGTGGCGGCCACCGATCGCCCGCGATCGGCGTTGGCCGATCCGTCGGTGCTGCGGCCGTTCACCTTTGGCGGTCAGTGGCCGTTGTTGGTGATTCATAATGGTCGCTTCGCACCCGAGCTGTCGTCGGTGCGCGCGCTCCCGGATGGCGTGCGCGTGATGGAGCTGGCGCGCGCAGTGCAGGACGAGCCGGAGTTGCTGCAGCGGCATCTTGGTCAGGCCGTCCCCGCCGACCGCGATGGGTTCTCGGCACTCAACGCCGCATTCGCGGGCGAGGGCACGCTGATCCACGTCGCGAAAGAGATGGTGAGCGACGTGCCGGTCCACCTGCTGCATATCGTCGACGAAAACGGGGCGGGGCTGATGGCCCATCCGCGCCACGTGATCATCGTGGAGCGCCACGCCAAGGCCACGGTGCTGGAAAGCTTTATCGGTCTGGCCGATGTGCCGTACTTCACCAACACGGTCACCGAAGTGTATGTGGAAGATGGTGCCACGCTCAATCACTCACGGATCCAGCGCGAGTCGGCATCGGCGTTCCATGTCGGCACCATCGAAGCGCGTCAGGGGCGCGACAGCCACTTCATTCAGTTCTCGTTTCAAACGGGAGCGCAATTGTCGCGCAGTAACGTGTACACGGTGCTCAATGGCGATGGGTGCGGGACGACGTTGAACGGCGTGTATATCCTCGACGGTGAGCAGCACGGCGACCACCAAACGCGCGTCGAACATGTCGCGCCCAACTGTTTCAGTCGCGAGATGTACAAGGGCCTGCTGGACGGCGCGTCGCACGGCGTGTTCAACGGCAAAGTGTATGTGCACCCCGAAGCGCAGAAGACCGACGGCAAGCAGACGAACAACACGCTGTTGCTCTCCGAACGCGCTCGCATTGACACCAAACCGCAGCTCGAGATTTTTGCCGACGACGTCAAGTGCACGCACGGCGCAACCGTCGGTCGGATCGACCAGATGGCGCTGTTTTATCTCAAGAGCCGTGGCATTGGTGACGTCTTGTCGAAACAGTTGATGATGTACGCCTTCGTGGCAGACGTCCTGGAAACGATTGAAAACGAACCCATCCGGATTGAGCTGGAACGGATGATGTTGGAGCGGTTTACCGGTGAAAGCATGCCGTAGTACGGTTGTTGTATTTTGTGTACTCCCTGCTCTTTTTACTTCCGACTTCCTCCTTCCTACTCCGTGTGTCCGACCTCCAGGAGCTGTACCAATCCGTCATCCTCGATCACAACCGCAAGCCGCGAAATTTCGGCGTGCTGGAGGGTGCCAACCGCACCGCGGAAGGGAAGAACCCGTTGTGCGGCGATCAGGTGCAGGTGGAGTTGTTGGTGCACGGTGACGTGATCTCAGACGTCCACTTTACGGGGCACGGGTGTGCGATCTCCAAAGCATCCGCGTCGTTGATGACCGCAGCGGTGAAAGGGAAAACGCGGGCCGAGGTCGATGCGCTGTTTCAACGCTTTCACGCGCTGGTGCTCGGCCACGATCCCAACAGCGGCAAAGACCTGGGACAATTAGTGGTATTCTCAGGCGTCTCGCGTTTTCCGGTGCGGGTGAAATGTGCGTCGCTGGCCTGGCACACGCTCAAAGCCGCGATGGCCAACGAGACTGTGACGGTAGACACGGCGCGGCCAACCAGCACGGAGTGATAGGTGCAGTCTTCCAGCGTAACGACATCCGGTGCGATGCCAAGGCATCCCTTCGGGTGGTTCCCGTATGGACGGCTCTTCGACACGAGGTAGACATGACCCAAGTCCAGTTGCAGCGAGCGGCGCGCCTCGCTGAGTTGGAGGTGGGATTACCCTTGGCGGTGACGCTTCCTGATGGCCAGCGCATTTGTCTGGTGCGTGACAACGGGAAAGTCTACGCCATTGCCGATCGGTGCCCGCACAAGGAGTTCGCCCTATCCGGCGGCGACCTGGTGAGCCCCTGCGTCCTGGAGTGCCCGTGGCATGGTGCACGATTCGATATTCGCACGGGGCAGGTGCTTCAGGGACCCGCGACCGAGCGATTGACGACGTACTCCGTCCGGGTGGTTGGAGAAGAAGTGTTCGTGGGTGCGCCACGCGCTCCGTGAGCTCGGTCGTCGCACCGTCTTACAAGCTTTTCACGAGAACAGAATGAGTATGCGCTCGGCGTTGGCACCGCGAACCGATTTTCCGTTGCTCGCTGCACATCCGGCGATGCATTATCTCGATTCAGCAGCAACCTCTCAGAAGCCGCGCGCGGTCCTTGATGCGATTCGCGAATTCTACGAGACCGCCAACGCGAATCCACATCGCGGCGCATACGCCCTCTCGGCGGCGGCGACCGATGCGTATCACGACGCGCGCACGACCGTCGCGCGCTTCCTCGGCGCCGCCGATACCGACTGCCTGATCTTCACGCGCGGCACCACGGAGGCCCTGAATCTCGTGGCGTCCAGTTGGGGACGCGCCAACGTTCACGCGGGCGACGAGATCGTGGTCAGCGCGCTCGAGCATCACGCGAATTTCGTACCGTGGCAGCAATTGGCGAAGACCAGCGGCGCCACGCTGCGGATCGTCGAACTCACGGCGCAGCAAACAATCGATCTCGATTCCCTGCGGGACGCGGTCAATGCGCGCACCAAGGTCGTCGCTATCACGCAGGTCTCGAACGCCGTGGGAGCCATCACACCCGTTGCCGACGTGGTGTCGGTGGTGCGGGCACAATCGGCGGCGATCATCGTGATGGATAGTGCGCAGGCCGTGCCACACCTGCCGCTGGCGTTCGATACCCTGGGGGTCGACTTCCTCGCATTCAGTGGCCACAAGATGCTTGGGCCTATGGGCATCGGCGGGCTCATTGGTCGTCGCGCACTGCTGGAAGCCATGCCGCCCTATCAGTTTGGCGGCGACATGATCGAGTGGGTGAATGATTTCGACAGCACGTGGAATGTGTTGCCGCACAAGTTCGAAGCGGGAACGCCGAACGCGGCCGATGCCGTCGGGCTGGCCGCCGCCGCGCGGTACCTCGAAACACTTGGCATGTCGCGGGTGCGTGAACACGAGTTGGCGCTGCTGGAACTGGTCGACGCGCGATTGCGGGCTATGCCTGGCGTGACGCTGCATGGCCCCCCGGCGACGCAACGAAGCGGCGTGATCAGTTTTTCCGTGGAAGGGGTGCATCCGCACGATCTGGCCACGATTTTCGATCAGCATGGCGTTTGCATCCGCGCCGGACACCATTGCGCGCAACCGCTTATGCGGCGACTTGGCGTGAGTGCCACTGCCCGCGCCTCGTTTTACGTGTACAGTGATGCACACGACGTAGACGCGTTATGCGGCGCGCTGGAGGCGGCGCAGACGATGTTCGCAAGTGTCGGCTAGCGCGTCGGGCGCGTCGGGCAACGCGTCGCCCGTGAGTGGGCCCTCTGCACTGCTCTCGGCGATGTATCAGGAGCGACTGTTGGCGGAGTATCGCGCACCGAAAAACCGGCGCGACATGCCCGGTGCGACGGCGCGCGCGGAGCGCAAAAACCCCATCTGCGGCGACGCGATCGGCGTAATGGTCCACGTGACCAACGACGTGCTGCGCGACGTGTCGTTCACCGGACATGGCTGTTCGCTCGCGGTGGCGTCGGCGTCGCTGCTCACGCAGGCGGTGGTGCAGCGCGGGTGTCCCGACGCGTTGAGGCTCATCGACGGGGTCGAAGCCATGATCGGCGGTGCAGCCGGTGACGCGGTGACGCTGCCTGGGGTGCTGACACCCCTCATGGGCGTAGCGCCCTTTCCGGGTCGGCATGGCTGCGTGCTGATGCCGTGGTTGGCGTTGCGTGAAGCACTATCGCGCTCGACAAGTCGCTGAGGTCATTCTCGCTGAGCGGGTTGTCGGGGTGTCGCGCTGGCGCTAGCGTGGAGTAGGACCTTGGCCCTCTCCTTCTCCGACCACCGCATGTACGCTATCGCCATCATCCGCTATCGCCGTCCGTTCGAAGAGGTTTCGCCTCACGTCGACGAACACCGTGCGTATCTGCGCTCACTCAAAGCCGATGGTCGCCTGCTGGTGTCGGGCCCAATGGATCCTCGCGTCGGCGGCATCCTGTTGCTACGACTACCCGACGAGAATGTACTGACCGAACTCGATCGTATTCGCGATGGGGATCCGTTCACGCAGCGCGGGTTGGCGCAGTATGAACTGATGCCATGGGTGCCAGTGATCGGGAAGGAAGATCTGGATCGAGTCTAGAGGCGCCACCATGGGGAATACCGATTTTCGCATGGAGCGTCACACGATGATTTTTCGACGCCGGTTTCACGCCACACCAGGCGCCGTGTACGCCGCGTGGACCGACCCCGCGAGACTCTCAAAGTGGTTTGGCCCGGAGAATGTCACCACCAACGTCAGCGAATTGGAGGCGCGTGTCGGTGGCGCGTGGCACCTCGTCATGCGCATGCCCGATGGGTCTGAGTATCTGCTGCAGGGTGTGTATACCGAAGTGATCGCGAGCGAACGCCTGGTGTTCACCATGGATACATCCGGGCATCCGGCCGCCTGGCATGCGTTGCTGGACTCATTCCGCGATACGCCTAGCGGTGCGCCGGGCGGCGGGATCGTCGCGACGGTGACGTTCGCCAAGGCGAAGTCCGATTCAGCGAACGACACTGTGAACGACACTGTCATGACGGTCTCGCAACGCTTCGACGAGGCGAGCGATCGTGATGCCCACTATCGCATGGGGTCGCCCAAGAGTTGGGGCGAGAGTTTTGACCGACTCGAGCAGTTACTGACCGATTGATTTTCTCGCGCAGCTACCGAGGACCGCCAGCGCATCCGCCACGGGCCGCTCGCCCGCGGCATCCGATGGTTTGTTGACCAGTCGTACCTGCCCCGTCTTCGTATCCCGCACGACCATCGCCGTCGACCCACCACCGTCGAGGTTCACGGCCTCGCGTGCCCCAAGATCGCGCAGCAGCATTGCCGTTTCGCGCGTGGTCGTGCCGACGCTGTAGCCACTCTGCCGGCCGTCGATGACAACGAGCAGCAGCCGTCGCCCATTGACCGCGAATCCAGCTGCGGTGCGCGGATTGAGCCCGCGAAATCCAACGGCACCCGCCGAGTCAACGCTGGCCACGATCGCACTGTCCCGCACCAGCAGCGGGAATCCGCCCACGGCATTCGTCGGCATCATCGGGCCAAGGGTGACGTCAACGTGCACGGTGTCGCGCTCCAACACTGACGAGCGCGCACTCCCTACCAGCATCAACGTGTCGCCACGCGCCAGTCCACGGTGCAATTCGGGTAACGCCGTGATACGATAGCGACCGTTGCCGACTGGCACCAGCATCATGGCAGTGAGACGTGACAGACTGTCCAGCGGTTGGCCCCACGCCGCATCGACGATCCCAATGGCGTTCGCCGACGGACGATTCCATGTGCGTATTGGCACTTGCGCGCGCGACGTGGTCAGCGTGCCGAGCACCGTGAGGGGTCCGATGAACGGACGTGACGCGGCATCGAATGCCAGCACCGGTCGATCGATCGGACCGGCGATCATTCGTCCGTCCTGCACCAGCACACCGACCGGCACACCGGGCGGCGAGAACAGAAAGAAGTCCGCATTCACGGCCGCCAGCGGCACGTCGGATGCCGGGAGTGATCGCAAGAGGTCGCCGGTGGCGGCGCGGCCAACCGCCGTTGGTCCGCCCTTGACCGCACGCACGGACACGCACGCATGGAGATCGATGTCGAGCACATGCGCACGCAACGGGACCCGTGTGCGCACCAGATGATGCAGCCAGACTCCCGATGCGAGTTGCACCGAGGCAACCGAATCGGCGACGGTTGGCGGGATCGACCAGCGCGTGTCTCCGCGTCCGACCCGTCCGGTGGCACAGCCCGCCAGAAGGCTCAGCATCCCCGCCCGCGCAACGATCGCGCGCCACTCGCCCGGAAAGCGTCCCCGCATCTCGTGTCTCCCGTTCCCGGCGGTAGATTGCCGAATCGCCGAGCCCGTAGAACCGCCGGCCCTCTCTATCCCACCGTCCCCGCCTCGTATGCAGCTCGTTGCGCTTGACTGGATTATCGTCGCGCTCTCCATCGTCATCTCCTTTGTTCCAGCGTTGCTGTTCTACAAGCGCGCGGGGTCCAGCACCGAGGAGTTCTTCACCGCAGGTCGTGCGGCGCCGTGGTGGCTGGTGGGCATTTCGATGGTCGCCACCACCTTTAGCACCGATACGCCAAACCTCGTCACCAATATGGTGCGTGAAAACGGCGTAGCCGACAACTGGCTGTGGTGGTCGTTTTTGCTCACGGGCATGTTGACCGTGTTCTTCTTCGCCAAACTCTGGCGACGCTCGCGCGTGATGACCGACCTGGAGTTCTATGAGCTCCGCTATTCCGGAAGGCCCGCCACATTTGTGCGCGGTTTCCGTGCCATTTATCTGGGGCTCTTCTTCAACTGTATCATTATGGCCACGGTGAATCTGGCCGCAGCCAAGATCGGGAACGTCGTGCTGGGTCTGGAGATGTGGCAAACACTCCTCATGGCCTCGGTGATGACGATTTTCTTTGCCTCGGTGTCGGGATTGTGGGGCGTACTGGTGACCGATTCGATCCAGTTCATGATCACGATGTCGAGCACATTTGCCATGGCATACTTTGCGCTGCAACAGCCGGAAGTGGGCGGGTTGTCGGGGCTGATTGCCAAAATCCCGGCCGAGCGCCTGAACCTGCTGCCCGATTTCTCGAACAATTGGAATATTGCGATGTCGGTGATGATCATTCCAATCACTATCCAATGGTGGTCGGTCTGGTATCCCGGCGCCGAACCTGGTGGCGGCAGCTACATCGCGCAGCGCATGCTGGCGTCCAAAACCGAAAAAGACGCCGTGGCCGGGACGCTGCTGTTCAACGTGATGCACTACGCGTTGCGCCCGTGGCCGTGGATCATTGTCGCGCTGGCGTCAACGCTGATCTTTCCAAACCTCAGCGACATCGCCAAGGCTTACCCATACGTCGATCCCAAGTTGATCGGTCACGACATGGCGTATCCCGCCATGCTCAAATTTCTGCCGGCCGGATTTTTGGGCGCCATGGTTGCCGGTATGCTGGCCGCGTATCGCAGTACGATCGAGACGCACCTCAATTGGGGCACGTCGTATCTCGTACACGATTTCTACCAGCGGTTCCTCCGACCCGGCCAAACGCAGAAGCACTACGTGATGATGGGACGCATCGTGACGGCGCTCCTCATGGTGGTCGCCGCGCTGGTCACCTTCGCACTCGACACGGCGAAGGAAAGCTTCGACTTGATTCTCTCCATTGGAGCCGGGACGGGCTTGCTGTACATCCTCCGCTGGTTCTGGTGGCGCATTAACGCGTGGAGCGAGATCGCCGCAATGGTCAGTTCGTTCGTGGTCGCGGTGGGTTTCTTTGTGGCACGCAAAAACGGATTGGCGATCACTTCGGAACAGGCACTGATCATCACCATCATGTCCACGACGGTGGTCTGGGTCGCGGTCACGTATCTCACGCCGTCCACCGATCCGGCGCGCCTGCGCTCGTTCTATGCGTTGGTGCGTCCGGCGGGACCCGGGTGGGCGAGTGTGCGTCGCGAAACGGGACTGCCGGCGTCGCCGGATTCGCTCACGCAGTCGCTCATCGGCTGGATTCTCGGCTGCACGTTCGTGTACGCGGCGTTGTTCGGTACGGGTAGCCTGCTGTACGGTCGCACCACGGCAGCGATCGTGTGGATCATCCTGTTCGTTGCGAGCGGACTCGGTCTCATGCGCGTCATGCCGCGCTTGTGGAGCAACCAAGAGGCGTGACGGCGCCTGCCGCTCCGTCGACCCCGCGCCTGCAGCGGCTTTTCGCAATGCTGCAGCGCTGGGCCGACGCGGGCTGGTCGGGCAGCGTGGTGTTTGGGTGGGGACTGTTGCAGGGAAGCATTTTCCCAGGGTTCGTGGATGTTTTCTTTCTGCCGCTTGCGCTGGCGCGACCGCAGCGCGCGTACGTGTTGGCGCTGCTCGCCACGGCGGGCACGTTGATTGGCAGTGTGGTGCTGTACTTCGTGGGCGCGACCGCCTTGGAGTGGCTGGAGGGTCCGATCGCGTCGGCACTCGGCATGTCGGCGACGGCGCTTGAGGAGTATCGTCGCACCCTCGCGAAGTACGGTGCGTGGGCGATCTTCGCCAGCACGTTGAGCCCGCTGTCTACGAAACTCACCAGCATCGCGTCGGGTGCGATCGGTGTGCCGTGGCCGTCGTTCGTGGGGGCGCTGCTGGCGGGCAGACTATTGCGATCGCTAGGTCTCGCCTGGCTGGTGCGACACGGTGGCGCGGCGGCAGTGGAGCGGTGGATCGGGAAGCGCGAGTCGACATAATATCGACGACGATCTTCTCGCCGAGGCGCGGCGGTTGACGCACATCGACGAGAAGACTGCGCTCGTGCACGCCGGGCTCGCCGCCCTCATCGAAGATCTGTTGGAGCAGCGCCGCCCAGCGGCGCGTGGCCTCGCTGGGCGCGAGTCGTGGCGCGGGGACGATCTCGGGCGGCACCGCCGCCGCAGGCTCCGCCATGCGCCGCATGCCGCGCGGACAGTTGGCGTACCAGGCCCAGCCACGATGACTCAGCCGGACTTGCAAAGGACAGACCACTATTCTATATTCCTGAATCTCGATCAACTATCATGAAGAACGCCCTGCACCCCCTAGATTTACCGATTGCGCTTCGACTGGTCGCCGACGGCGCTGCCACGTATGAGCGCCTCGAGGCCGACCTCGGTTCGAG
>JANLVM010000519.1:0-11006 GCA_031364015.1 Gemmatimonadaceae bacterium | reverse complement strand
GGCAGGTGTGGGGATTCTTGTCGCCGGCGCTCTACAGGCATGAAAAGAAGGTCGTGATACCCACGTTAGTTGGGGCCGCCCTGCTGTTCCTCGCCGGTATGGCCCTCGCCTTCGTGTATGTCTTGCCGGTGACGCTTGGCTTTTTCATGAGCTTTCAGAGTGCGTCAGTGGAAGTGGCGCCCACGGTCGATCGGTACATGGGGCTCGTCATCTCCACGTGCCTGGCGTTCGGCGCGGTATTCGAGTTGCCCATCGTCATCGTGCTGTTGACGGCGCTCGGCATCGTCAACCCGAAGTTCCTGGCAAAGTTTCGCCGGCATGCGTTCATCTGCTGCATCATTGCCGCAGCCATCATCACGCCGGGGGGCGATCCAACCGCACTGGCCGTGCTCACCGCACCGCTGTACCTGTTGTACGAGATCTCCATCACCCTTTCGCGTCTGATTTTCTCGCGTCGGGAACGACGCATTGCGGCGCAGGACGCACTGTCGGCGTGACGCACTGCCGTTGGTCGGCGTGGTGCCCGACGCCGTTGGTCATGTTGGTCATGTTGGTGCTCGCGGTGTGTGCCAGTCGCGCGGTGTCCGCGCAGAAACCGCCCGCTCCGCCGGTACGCGTTCCGCAACCGGCGGGCACACAACCACCGGCGAAGCCGAAGGTGGAAGGGCCCAAAACCATCCAGGTCCGCACTGGTGCGGGCGGCCGACTGGACGACTCGCTCGCCAAGCGAGCGCCGGCGATTCTGACGTTCGATTGGGTCCCAGCCGATTCCGTCATGCGCGAATTATTGGATCGCCCAGGATATTCGCACGTGCAGTATCAGGGCGGTCGACTGGTCTTTGACGCGAAGACCAGGCAGCTGGTGATCCTCGGGAAGCCCTCTGCGGTCAAACGCGACGAAACCATGCTCGTTGGCGATTCCATCATCTATAACGACTCGACGAAGAAGGTCAACGCCCTCGGCGACACCGTCTGGCTGCGCGATCCGGGAAGGTCCCAAGCGGAGGACTTCGTGGCGCGTGGACGGATCGACTACGATCTCGAATCGCGATCCGGCGAGACGGGGGCGTTCTCCACGGCGGTGGAGTCTGGACAGAAGCTGTATCTGACGGCCGAGCGCGGCTCCATCTTCAGCGATACGCTGGTGAGTGGCAAGCATATCGTCTTTGCGAAGAACGGGTCGTTCACGTACTGCGATCACGAGCAGCCGCATTTCCACTTTACCACGCGCGATATGAAGTTCGTATCGCAGAATGTCATGGTGGCGCGTCCTGGCGTTCTGTATATCGGCGAAGTGCCGGTGTTCTGGATTCCGTTCTTCTTTCAGGATGTGCGCACTGGTCGTCGGAGCGGCCTGCTGACACCCAACTTCGGCATCGCGGAACTGTTCCGAAACAGTCCGTCGTACCGGCGCAGCGTGATGAATATGGGCTATTTCTTTGCGCTGAACGACTACATGAATGCCGAAGCGTCGTTCGACTGGCGCAGCGGCGCGCGCAGTACCAGCGCCGATCCGGGATTTGTGCGAGGCAACGTCGAGTACCGCTATCGTTGGCTCGACCGGTTCATTTCTGGCGAGACGGCGGTCTCCTATCTCGCGCAGCGCAATGGTACGTCCAACACGTCGATCACCTGGAATCACAACCAGGATTTCTCGAAGCAGACGCGGTTGACGTCTCGCATCAATCTGGTCCAGAACACCCAGATCCAACGCGCCACCACCATCAATCCGAACGCCGCGAACGCCACCATTCGCTCGGACTTGTCCTATCAAACGAAGGTGGGACCCGCACAGATCAATCTGGGCGGCAATCGCACGCAGTATCCCGGTCGCACGCAGGTCGAAATGAACTTCCCTTCGCTGAGTGTGTCGACCGGTACGCTCGGCAAAGGGTTGGTCAGCTGGACCCCCTCTATTCGCTTGTCGGTGTCCCAATCGCAGAAGATTGATCAGGGCCTGCAGTTCCCGTTTGTCTACAACGTGAACAGCACGACGGGGGGCGTTGATAGCGCGCGGTTTCGCGCGGATCGCCGCACGATGCAGTTCGGTTTCGAAACCCCGATCAAGATCGGCAACTTCGTCTGGCAAAACTCCTTCGCGGTCAACGAGCAGTTTCGGGACTATCCCGAGCAGCGTGAGATCATTGGGGTGCGCGACACATCGCAGCGCAGCATTCGCGTGTACGCCCGGACGTTTGAAACCAGTGCGGACTGGACGACCTCGGTGGGCCTGCCGGGATTTTTCCAGGGCTCGTGGAACGTGTCGCCCTCCGTCCAGGTTTCGAATGTCGATCCGGGGTCCGGCCTGTTGGTGCGCACCGAGCGCAGCGGGGGAAAGTGGGTGAGCCAATCCAAGCGTCTCAGCTACGCGGTGAGTGCGGCGCCAACGGTCTATGGATTCCTGCCGGGCATCGGCGCGGTGTCGCGTATTCGGCACACGATTTCACCGGGTCTCTCCTTCAGCTATTCGCCCGAAGCGTCGGTGAGCGATGAATACCTCAGCGCCCTCGGTCGAACGCGCGTTGGATACCTCGGATCGCTCGAACAGAACCGTGTCTCGCTGAGTTTGTCGACGCTCTTCGAGGCCAAGATGAAAGCGCCAGTCGATTCGAATCCCGAAGAGGGTCGCAAGATCAAACTGTTGTCGCTCAATTTCTCGCCGCTCACCTACGATTTTGTCCGCGCAGATACTGGGAACGGCTTCACCGATCGCACCTTTGCGATTTCCGGACGGACTGATCTTTTGCCTGGGCTGGACTTTCGCACCAGTTACGAATTGTTCCAGGGTGATCCGATTTCCGATACCGCGACGTTCAGTCCATATCGCACCGACTTCGGCGTCTCGTTCGGAATGGATGGTAGGTCGGCGGTGGTTGGCTTGCTTGGGCGATTGCTGGGTATTCGCTCGGACATCGAGATTGATCCGGCGCGCGCCAGCGCCAACGCGGCCGGGTCGGTGCCCGGACAGTCGCGACAAATGAACGCCGCTGGGTCGGGCGCTCGAGGCGTGCAGCAATTGTCCCTGCCCTCAGGTCAGGGCTGGCGCATGAACGTCCAATACAACGCGTCGCGGCAACGTCCACCGCGCGGTGGGACGCAGATCGTGAACGATCCGGCCACCTTGTGCGCTGCGCAAAGGGTGTTTGGCATCCCCGCGTACGATCAATGCGTCTTTCAGGCGCAGAACGCGCCGGCGACCGGTCTCACCTCGGGCCAGAGTGCCATCGGCGCCCCGGTGTTCATTTCGCCGCCCACGCAAAACGTCACCGGGTCGATGTCGTTCAACATCACCCCCAAATGGGCCACCCAGTGGTCGACGCAGTACGACGTGACCCGTGCGCGCTTTGCCTCACAGCAGATTGGCCTTCAGCGAGATATGCACGATTGGAACGCGGTATTTTCGTTCACGCAGGCACCAAACGGCAACTTCGCCTTTAACTTCTTCATCGCGCTCAAAGCGCAACCCGAACTCAAGTTCAACTACGACCGACAAACGTATCGGTCCAGCAGCTTCTAGCCCGCCTGCGCGGAAGGAATTCAGACAGTGTTGCCCCTCAACGGTCGTTCGCTCAGTATCCGTGACGTCGTGGCCGTGGCCGATGCGCGCCAGCCAGTGTCGCTGGCGCCTGACGCGCGCGCTCGCATGCTGGTGACGCGCGCGGTCGTCGAACGAGCGGTGCACGCCGGCGTTCCCGTGTACGGGGTCAACACGGGATTCGGGAAGCTCTCGGAAGTGACGATTCCGAACGACCAACTGGCGGCCCTCCAGCGAAACCTGGTGCGGAGCCACGCGGCCGGGGTGGGTGATCCGTTGCCCGAGCGCGAAGTGCGCGCGATGATGCTATTGCGCGCCAACGTGCTGGCGACGGGCTTTGCCGGTGCTCGCGCCGAAGTCGTCGACGCGCTGTTGGCGCTGCTGAATACGGGGGTCTGGCCACTGGTGCCCGAGCAGGGCAGTGTCGGCGCGAGTGGTGATCTTGCGCCATTGGCGCATCTCGCACTCACGCTGATTGGCGAGGGTCGCGCGCACTTCGGCGGCCGCCAGGATGACTCGTCGGTGCTGCTGGCCGCTGCCGGCCTCACGCCGGTCACACTCGCCGCCAAAGAGGGCATTGCGCTGATCAACGGCACGCAGGCGCATACGGCGATCGCGGCCCTGGCCAGCGCCGAATTGCGGCGCCTCTGGTTCGCGGCGCATGTCGCTACGGCCATGAGTCTCGACGCGCTGTTGGGCACGCCCGACGCGTTCGACGCGCGGATTCAGGATGCGCGCGGCCAGTTGGGCCAGAAAGAGTCGGCGACACTCTTGCGTGTCCTGCTCAAGGACAGCGCGATTCGTGAGTCGCACCGGGTGGGCGATGCTCGGGTCCAGGACGCCTATGCGCTGCGCTGTGTGCCGCAAGTGCATGGCCCGGCGTATGACGCGTTGCAGTTCGCCGAGGGCATCATCGCCCGTGAGCTTAATGCGGCGACGGATAATCCGTTGGTGCTGGAATCGGGTGAGTTGTTGAGTGGCGGCAACTTCCATGGCCAAGCTGTGGGGCTGGCGAGCGATGTGCTGGCGATCATCAGCGCAAATCTTGCGGTGATCAGTGAGCGGCGCACGGATCGGCTGGTGCATCCGGATTTCAATCAAGGGCTTCCGCCGTTCCTGGCCAGGTCGCCTGGCCTCGAATCGGGATTCATGATGACGCAAGTGACGGCGGCCGCGCTCGCCAGTGAAAATAAATCGCTGGCGCATCCGGCCAGCGTGGATTCGATTCCGACGGATGGCAATAAGGAAGACGTGGTGCCCATGGCGATGGCGGCAGCGGTGAAACTGCGTCGTTCCGTGCGCAACCTCCGCCACGTACTGGCGATCGAACTGATAGCGGCAGCGGAGGGACTGGAGTACCGCCGACCCTTGCGCAGCAGCGCGCTCGTGGAGGATGCGCACGCGCGCATTCGCACCGTGGTCGCGAAGCAGTCGGGCGATCGCTCACCCGCCCCGGACATCACCCGACTGGGCGAGGCCATCGCCAATGGACTGCTGGAGTCGATTACTGACGGAATTATCGCATGAGTCAGCGCGCGGAACCGCACGCGGAATCGCACGCGGAATCGCACGCGAGTGGTGAGCGCGCTGGCCTGGTGGGAGCGCGTCCGGTACGTGCGCCGCGTGGCGCAGAGATGAGTTGCCGGGGGTGGGAACAGGAAGCGGCGTTGCGCATGCTGATGAACAATCTCGACCCCGAAGTCGCCGAACGGCCGGACGACCTGGTGGTCTACGGCGGGACTGGTCGCGCCGCACGTTCGTGGGAAGCGTTTGATGCGATCGTGCGGACGTTGCGCACCCTGGACGACGATGAAACACTGCTGGTGCAGAGTGGAAAACCAGTGGCCGTTTTTCGCACCCACACCGAGGCGCCTCGAGTGCTGATTGCCAACGCGAATCTCGTCGGGCGATGGGCCACCTGGGATGAGTTTCGCCGTCTGGAGCGATTGGGACTCACGATGTACGGCCAGATGACGGCGGGGTCGTGGATCTACATCGGTTCGCAGGGGATCGTCCAGGGCACCTACGAAACATTCGGCGCGGTGGCGCAGCGACATTTTGGCGGCACGCTGCAAGGTCGACTGGTGGTCACCGCAGGATTGGGCGGCATGGGCGGTGCCCAACCGCTCGCCGCCACGATGCATGGTGCGGCCGTGTTGGGCATTGAGGTTGACGCCACGCGCATCGCCAAACGCCTCGCGACCGGGTACTGCGACCGCGCGACGAGCTCGCTGGATGAAGCGCTCACGTGGCTGGGTGAGGCGCAGGAGCGCCGAACCGGATTGTCGGTCGCCCTTGAAGCAAACGCCGCTGACATCATTCCCGAGTTCGTAGCGCGCGGTATTGTCCCCGATGTGTTAACCGATCAAACCAGCGCGCACGATATGCTGGTGGGCTACATCCCCGCAGGGATGTCACTGGCCGACGCGGCGGTACTGCGGGAGTCCGATCCTGCCGGCTATATCGCGCGGGCCACGGCGTCGGTGGTCGACCACGTGCGCGGCATGCGCACGCTCCAGGACTGCGGGGCCATCACGTTCGATTACGGCAACAACATCCGCACGGTCGCCTTCGATGCCGGCGTGGATGATGCGTTCCGTATTCCGGGGTTCGTGCCCGAGTACATCCGTCCGCTCTTTTGCGAAGGGAAGGGGCCGTTCCGCTGGGTCGCGCTGTCCGGTGATCCGGCCGATATCCATCGGACCGACGATCTCGTGCTCGAGCTCTTCCCGCACGACGCGCACTTGCGTCGGTGGATCACGCTGGCGCGTGAGCGCATCGCGTTCCAGGGCCTGCCCGCACGTATCTGCTGGCTCGGCCAGGGGGAGCGCGCGCGATTTGCGCTCGCCCTCAATGACCTGGTGGCCCGCGGTGAAGTCTCTGCGCCCATCGTCATCGGACGCGATCACCTGGACACTGGCAGTGTGGCGTCGCCCTTCCGGGAAACCGAAGGGATGCGCGACGGCTCAGACGCCATTGCCGACTGGGCGATTCTCAATGCGCTGCTGAATGTGGCGAGCGGCGCCTCGTGGGTGTCGTTTCATCACGGCGGCGGCGTGGGCATTGGCAACTCGCTGCACGCCGGTCAGGTCATTGTCGCCGACGGCACGGAGCGCATGCGACGACGGCTCGAGCGCGTGCTGACCAACGATCCGGGCCTTGGGGTGGCACGGCACGCCGACGCGGGATACGAGATCGCCATCGCGACGGCGGAACGGGAAGGGCTGCGATTGCCCATGCGGGACAGCGATCACGCGCGCTGATGCTGTCCTCTCGCTATCGACCGTGGCACGTGCCCGTTTTCCTCGGCAAGTACGCGTGGCTGCGCGTTCGCCAACGACCCGTGCTGCTCAATTTCGAAGTCACCATGCGGTGCAATGCGCGGTGCGGATTCTGCGACTACTGGAAAACACCGCCCGAGGCGCGTGACGCGGAGATCGCCGAGTTCGCCGCGATCGCGCGCCATTTCAGCCCCATGCTGGTGACGTTTACCGGTGGCGAACCGACGCTTCGCCGCGACCTCGAAGCGATCGTCGCCTCGGTGCGACACGCGGTGCGCTTCACGTATGTGCAGCTGATCACGCATGGCGGCATGCTGTCCCTCGACCGCGCCCGATCCTTGTGGGACGCGGGCGTCGACCAGTTCAACATCTCGCTCGACTATCTCGACGAGCGACACGATCGGGCGCGCGGCATTCCTGGCCTGGCCGCCAGGATTCTCGATCTGGTGCCGCGGATGCGCGAGGCCGGCATCGGCGGCGTGCGATTCAATACGGTCATCAAGCAGGACAATCTCGATCAACTCATGCCGATTGTCGAGCGCGCGGCCGCACTGGGAGGTGGTGTCAATTTTTCGCTGTATACGGACTTGAAGAACGGCAATCGCGAGCATCTCATTGGCAGCCCACAGCAGGCGTCGCTGGAACGCGCGATCGCCGCACTGCTGGCGTATAAGCGACGACGTCGCGGGGTGATTACGAACTCGGACTACTATCTCGCACAAATTCCGCGCTACGTCCGCGGCGAGATGGCCGAACCGTGCCAGAGTGGGCGCACGACGATTCATATCGATCCGCACGGGAAGGTTCGCCGATGCCCCGACTTCCCCGCCGATGGGCCGTGGCAAGACTATCGTGGCTACGCGCCCATCGATTGCAACGCGTGCTACTACGCGTGCCGCGGTGAAGCGCAAGCGCCACTCCACCTTCTGTCGCGCGTGCGCGATGTGATGGCGTGACGCCCGCCCACGACACCTCCGGCCAAGGTCTGCGTTCGTGAACCGCACCACGCTGTTCGTCAATGCGACACAAACCTTGACCGCCGTCGGTCCCGCGCGCGCGCGGCGCGGCGCGGAAATGCGCGAGGCAGGCGTGCGCGATGGCGTTGGCGTCGCGGTGCGGGGTGAAACCATCGTCGCCGTCGACACCGATGACGCCCTGCGTCGCGCGTATCCCACTGCTGACGAGGTGGACTGTCAGCGCGGGCTGCTCGCGCCGGGCTTTGTCGATTCGCACACCCATGCCGTATTCGGCGCCGCGCGTTGGGCGGAACACGAGTTGCGCGCCACCGGCGTGCCGTATCTCGAAATCGCCCGGCGAGGGGGTGGCATCCATGCGTCCGTGCGCGATCTGCGCGCTCGGGGCGACGCCGAGCTGGAAGCACTCGCGGTGCCTCGATTGGCCCGACTGGCGGCGGGCGGCGTCACCACGGTCGAGATCAAATCGGGGTACGGGCTGTCGGTGCACGACGAGCTGCGAACGTTACGGGTCATCGCACGATTGGCCGAACGTCACGCGCTCCGCGTGGTGGCGACGTGCCTCGCCGCGCACGAAGTGCCGTTGGATCGTCGCGATGTGTCCGGCGGACGAGAGGAGTGGATCGAAGAAATCCTCACGGCCATCTATCCTGCGGGGGCGACCGACGGGCTGGCACGGTTCGCCGATGTGTTTTGCGAGCCGGGCGTTTTTGATCAATCCGAGACGCGACGACTGCTCGCCGGTGCGACGGCCGCCGGATTGGCCGCCAAGCTCCACGCCGATGAGCTCCACGACGGTGGTGGCGCCGCGCTGGGCGTCGAGCTGAACGCGGTCAGTGTCGACCACTTGGCGGCGATTTCCACGGCGGGCATTGCGGCCTTGGCGCAATCGCCCACCGTGGCAACGCTCCTGCCGGCGACCATGCTGTTCCTTGGCACCGGGCGCCAGGCGCCTGCCAGGGCGCTCATCGACGCCGGGGCGGCTGTGGCCCTGGCGAGCGATTTCAACCCCGGAACATCGCCACTACAGGCCTTTCCGCTGGTGCTTACCCTGGGGGTGAGCGAGCTCCGATTATCGGCTGCTGAGGTCTGGATTGCGGCGACGGTCAACGGCGCCGCCGCGTTGGGACTTGCCGCCGTGACCGGGCAGCTCGCGCCGGGCTTTTCGGCCGACTTGGCCGTGCACGATGTAGAGGACTATCGCGCGTTGCCTTACTGGTTCGGTGAGCGTCTCTGTCGAGTAGCGTGGGCCCGTGGTCGTGTCTGTCATTTGGCGGGGTGATTTCAGCAGATGTCGCTGAACGTTTTGCCATGGACACGGGTCGACAAGATGCGCCCCCGTGTGGGTGCCAGAGCCGACCACTGGAGACCGCCTCGAACGCATGTCGAACGCCGCAAAGCACCGAAAGAAGGCGGCTGAATTCGAGCAGCTGAAACAGATCGATCGCGCCATCGCGTCCTATATCCGGGCGATCGAGGACAGCGAATCGCAAGGCGAAGACGTCGACGTCGTCCTGCTCAACAAAGTGGGCGACCTCACGCTGCGACAGGGTCGCGTCGCGGACGCGGTGACGTACTACGAGCGCGCGGTGGAGCACTATGCCGCGTCAGGGTTGTTCAACAATGCGATTGCCTTGTGCAACAAGATCCTGCGCAGCGCGCCGGGTCGGGCAAATGTCTATTTCACGCTCGGTCGTATCTGTGCTAAAAAGGGACTGCGCGGTGATGCCACGCGTAATTTCCTCGAGTACGCGACCCGCATGCAACAAGACGGACGTATTGAGGCCGGCATGCACGCGCTCTCGGACGTCGCCGATCTCATGCCCGAGCTCACGGAAGTACGTCGTTTGGTCGATGAGCATGCGATCCGGGCGGGAGTCGCGTTGCCGCGACGCAAGACGCCGGTGTCCGTGCCGGCGGCAGAGAATGTGCGGGCGGTGCTGCGACGCGACGACAAGTCACCGGATCTCGTCTTCCTTGATCTCGGCCTTTCGGTGCACACCAAGCGCAACACGCCGCCCTTGGCGCCGCGAGTGCTCACGCCCCCCACTGCGGCCACGAGCACGACCACGCCACGGACAGCGTCGGGTAACGTCTCGCTGAACGACATCCTGCTGTTCGACCCGTCGCGGCCTCGCGCGGTCACCCCAACGGAAGTGCTCGCGGCCGTGACACCTCGCGTCTCGTCCTACACGATTCTCGATGCAACGATTGAGCCTTCGCTGGAGGCGCTGGTCGCAGAAAGCCTTGCCCTCACGGCCGAGCCGGTGATCGAATCGATGGTCCCGCTGGTGCCGACGGACGCGATCGAAGGACTCGAATCGCGCGGAGAGTTTGTCAGTGCGGGCGTGCTGCGGTCGGATGATGAACCAGGGGACAGCGTGGTCACTGTGTTGCCGGATCTCGTCATCGAGGACTTCGATCACGTCGCCGACAATCCAGACGCCATCACCGTCACGGGGGGACTGTCAGGCACACCAGCGTACAGCCACAGCATCCCGCGCGCGCGTACGCCCCTCGACGTGGTGCCGATTCCCGAGTTGGAGGAGGCGATCGAAGCCGGAGCGCTGACCGCGGCGCGTGAGGACGCAGACGCGGAGGTCATTCTCAGTCGAACGCCGCTGCGACTTGATCCGCATGACTTCATCCTGCCGGGTGAACTCCACCCGTTGATGGTTGATGACGTGCTCGTTGACGCGGGAATGCGCGACGAGCGCTCCCGCACTCCAGCCTTTGTCGTCGAGTCGTCGGCGTTCGACGACGACGTGATTGACGATGCGGCGCCGATGGGCACGTCTCCGTACGTCACGGTGGTCGCCGAATACGCCGCCGCCCCCGCTGACGACGACGACGAGGAGGAGGCGGTCGAGGCCCTTCGGACCGCGATTGAGACGCATCGCACGTTCAGAACAACGCCGTCGCTTCTGCTCGCGGCGGTGGCCGCTGAAGCTAACGTAGTGGCCACGTCGCGCCGAGAGGAATTGCGCCTTGCAGTGGCCGAGACGCCCCAGGATTGGATGCTGCGGAGGCGCTTGGCCGAGGCCCTGTTCGAGGTGGGTGAGCGCGAGGGTGGCCTGTCTGAGTTGCAGGCCGCGCTGTCCGGATTCGCTCAATCAGGTGACTTGACGGCTGCAGCCGACATTAGTGACCAACTGGTCCTGGTGAGTCCCGAGCGAATCCAGTACCACCAAAAGCGCGTGGAACTGGCGGTTCGAG
>JANLVM010000511.1:0-6774 GCA_031364015.1 Gemmatimonadaceae bacterium | reverse complement strand
TTCGCGGCGCCCTATCACACACCGGGCGACCCCGCCGATTCCCCCTTCACGTATGGACGATTTCACAATCCGACGTGGCAGTTGTACGAACAGGCGTTGGAAATGCTGGAGGGCGGCCCGGCCGTGTTGTTCCCATCGGGCATGGCCGCGAGTGCGGCGGTGCTGGCGACCGTGCTCAAAGCGGGCGACAAGCTTGTCATGCCGACGGACAGTTACTACACGACGCGTCTCATCGCGACCGAGTATTTCGTACCAATGGGAATCGAGGTTGTCACCGCACCAACTGCCAACGATGCGCAGCGTGCACTGCTGAACGGTGCGCGATTGCTGTGGCTGGAGTCGCCCACGAATCCCGGGCTGGACGTGTGCGATATCGCTGCGCTATGCGATGCAGCGCACGAGGTCGGCGCCCTGGTGGCGGTGGACAATACGACCGCGACGGTACTGGGGCAGCGACCGTTGGCGCTTGGTGCGGACTTTGTGGTGGTGTCCGACACGAAAGCCATGACGGGTCACGCCGATGTGATTCTTGGTCATGTCGCCACCAAGGATGCCCTGTGGGCTGAGGCGGTTCGGACGTATCGAACGCGCATGGGCGCCGTGCCAGGGCCGATGGAAGTGTGGTTGGCGCATCGTTCGCTGGGTACGTTGTCGGTGCGCTTGACGCGGCAATGTTCCTCGGCATTGGCAATCGCCACGTACCTGTCCGAACATCCCAAGGTCCACGGTGTGCGATATCCGGGATTGCCGTCCGATCCGTCCTTCCCAACGGCGTCGAAGCAGATGACGATGTTCGGACCGGTCATCGCGTTTGAACTCGCCGACCGCGAATCGGTCGAGCGATTTTTCGCGGCGTCGACGCTCGTATTCGAGGCCACGAGCTTTGGTGGTATTCACACGAGCGCTGAACGTCGGGCGCGTTGGGGCGCGGACGAGGTAAACGAGGGATTCGTGCGCCTGTCGATCGGACTGGAAGACGAGCGCGACCTGTTGCGCGACTTTGCGACTGCGCTGGGCGCAGTCCAGGAGATGTGAACGGCATGGCCGACCCGATGGATCGTCGCGACTTCGTGGCTGCCACGTTGGCGGTGGGCGCGTTGCTGGTGGCGCCGGCTGTTGCGCGCGCGGAATCGACGCCTGACACGCCCACGCCTGACGGTGCGCTGCCTCCGTTTCCGTTCGCCGAGTTGTCGGTGGCCACGCTGCAATCGCGCATGGCGAAGGGAACGCTCACGTCACGCGCGCTCACGGCGGCGTATCTGGCACGCATTGCGCTCATCGATGCTGCCGGCCCGACGCTGCGCTCGGTGATCGAGCGAAATCCGGATGCGTTGTCGATTGCGGCGGCGATGGACGCCGAACGACGCGCCGGAAAGGTTCGCGGTCCGTTGCACGGCATCCCGGTGCTGATCAAGGACAATATCGATACCGCCGATCGCATGCAGACCACGGCCGGTTCAATGGCGTTGTTCGGGACACCCGCGCCGCGCGACGCGAGTATCGTCGAGCGGCTACGTGCGGCCGGTGCGGTAGTACTCGGGAAGACGAACTTGAGTGAGTGGGCGAATTTTCGCTCCACGCGATCGACCAGTGGCTGGAGCGGTCGCGGTGGGCAAACGCGCAATCCGTACGTGCTCGATCGCAATCCGTGCGGTTCGAGCTCCGGAACGGGCGCCGCCATCTCCGCGAATCTTGCGGCAGTGGGTATTGGTACCGAAACGGACGGATCCATCATCTGTCCTTCGTCCATCTGCGGACTGGTCGGCATCAAGCCAACGGTGGGTTTGGTGAGTCGGAGCGGCATCATCCCGATTTCGGTCACGCAGGATACCGCAGGGCCGATGGCGCGAACGGTCGCGGACGCGGCCGCGCTGTTGAGTATCATCGCCGGCGAGGACGCACGCGACCCCTCGACCGCCGCGAGTGGCGAGCACCGCGTGGCCGACTACACGTCGTTTCTCGACGCGAATGCGCTCGTGGGCGCGCGCATCGGTGTGGCGCGCAACATGGCGGGGTTTCACCCGCTGGTTGATGCCGCGTTCGATCAGGCGATCGTCGCGTTACGCGCCGCCGGTGCGGTCATCGTCGACCCCGCAGACGTGCCGACCGTAAACAAGACGAACGATGCGGAAACCGACGTGCTGTTGTACGAGTTCAAGGATGGCATCAATGCGTATCTCGCGTCGCGCGGCACGACAACTCGCATGAAGTCGTTGGCGGACCTGATCGCCTACAACCGCGAACACGCGTCGCGCGAGATGCCGTGGTTTGGACAGGAGCAGTTCGAGAAAGCGCAGGCGAAAGGCCCGCTCAGCGACGCGACGTATCGCGAGGCGCTGGAGACCTGCCGACGTCTCTCACGCACCGAAGGTGTTGACGCCGTGCTGGCGACGCATAAGGTCGACGCGATCGTCGCGCCGTCCAATGGTCCGTCGTGGCCAATTGATCTGGTGAATGGCGATCGCTACACGGGTGGCAATTCGAGCGTTGCGGCGGTGGCGGGCTACCCGAGCATCACCGTACCCATGGGCTTTGCGGGTGGCCTTCCGCTGGGGCTGTCGTTCATTGGTGGGCCGTGGACGGAAGGTCGACTGATCGCCCTCGCGTTCGCCTTCGAGCAGGTGACGAAGGCGCGTCGCCCTCCGGCGTTTCTGCCTACTGTGCCATTCGTACGATGACTCGGGACGCGGAAAACCGAACCGTGCGATTCAAGGCGCTGGTCGGGTTGGCGGTTGCCGTTGTGATTGCCGTCGCCGGGTGGATGGGTCTCTCAACCGCGACGCAGCGCGGACTGGATCGACTGGCCGCGATTGACCGCGCGCGTGCGCAGTGCGAGCGGGCGTGGAATGCGGTGTCGACACGTGCGGAGACGCTCAGGGTGGATGCCATCCCGCTGGCGGATACCATCGATCCACGGTCGGCGGCGGCGCTTGATCGCTGCGGTGACCTGCGCAAACAAAGCACCGACCCGACGCGACCAAATTCCCGCGAGATGAACGGAGAACCAATGCCCCGAGGACTGCGCTAATGAAGGGTGGTCGAGGTCGCCGCGTGGTACTGTTGCTGGTGGTGCTCGCGATTGTCGCCGCCTTCGCGATCGTACCGGGCCAGGTAGACGCCGACATGAATCGCGTGCTCACCGCGAATCCGCCGACGCCGTCAGCGACGGCGATGGCGTTGCACCAACAGCTGTTTGTGGCAGATCTGCACGCGGACCAATTGCTCTGGGCCCGCGATCCGCTGACGCGCGCATCCCGTGGGCACGTTGACGTGCCGCGACTGCAGGAAGGCAACGTCGCCCTGCAGGTTTTTTCCGTGGTGACCAAGTCACCACGCGGCATCAACTACGATCGCAATACCGACGAGACCGATAACATCCTGTTGTTGGCGATCGCGCAGCGCTGGCCGATGGCGACGTGGCGCAGTTTACGCGCGCGGGCACTGCACCAGGCCCGTCGCCTGCACGATGCGGCACGGCGCTCCAACGGCGCGCTCACGGTCGTGGTATCACAGCACGATCTGGACGCCTTCGTGCAGCGCCGTACGACGCAGCCAACGCTGGTGGCGGGTGTGTTGGCTATCGAGGGATTACACGCACTCGATGGTCAGCTGGCGGCGGTCGACACGCTGTATGCGGCCGGGTTTCGCATGATGGGACTCACGCACTTCTTCGATAACGAACTGGGCGGGAGTGCGCACGGTGTAAGCCACGCGGGCCTCACGCCGTTCGGACGCGACGTGGTGACCCGCATGGAGCAACTCGGCATTCTCGTCGACCTGGCACATACGTCGACGCAAATGAAACTGGACGTGCTGGCGATGGCGACCCGTCCGGTGGTGGTGTCGCACGGTGGCGTGGCCGCCACGTGCCCCGGTCCGCGGAATCTCACCGACGATCAACTGCGCGCGATTGCGGGGAACGGGGGACTCGTCGGGATCGGATACTGGGATGGGGCCGTGTGCGAGATGACGGTGCCGTCAATCGTGCGGGCGATTCGACACGCGGTGAGCGTGATGGGGGTTCAGCACGTGGCGCTCGGTTCGGATTTCGATGGCGCGACGACGGTCCCGTGGGATACACGGGCGCTGGGGCTCGTGACCGACGGATTGTTGCAGAACGGATTTTCGCCGGAGGATGTGCGCCGCATCATGGGAGGCAACGTGCTGGCGTTTCTGGGGCGACAGTTGCCGGAGGGTGGAAAGCCGTAACGTACGGAACGCCTGTGGTCGTCCCTAACGCTGCGCCGCGCGCGGGTTTCAAGGGCCGGCACAAGATGCCGACGAAAAGGCACGTCAACCCAGAAGTTCGAGCGTCGCCGCAGTCAGATAGCGCAGTCCAATATCGAGCGATGTTTCGTCGATGTTGAAACGCGGATGATGATGCGGATACCTGATCTCTTCGAACGCGTTGCCGGCGCCAACAAATGCGAATACCCCTGGCGCCTTTTGTTGATACGCGGAGAAGTCCTCGCCGCCCATGGTTGGGCGTGTGGCCAGCAGCACGTCGGGACCGAACGTACGCAGCACCACGGCCTCCAGGCGCGCGCATAAGGCTGGATCGTTCACCACCGGGCGGTAGCCACGCTCGAACGTGAGTTCGTAGCACGCGCCGTGTGCCTCGCAAATGCCTTTGACGATACGCTCCATCAGCTCCGGTACTCGTATCCGCAGCGTGGCATCGAACGTGCGCACCGTGCCGGCCAGCATCGCCGTACCGGGAATCACGTTGTGTGTGGTACCAGCATGAAACTGTGTCACCGATACCACCACGGGATCGAGTGGATCGACGTGGCGAGACACCACGTGCTGCAGTGCCGTGACGACCTGCGCGGCGACGGCAATGGGATCGACGGTCTCGTGCGGGATCGCGGCGTGTCCGCCCTGACCGATGATGGTGCAGTGAAACGTGTCGGGTGCGGCCATCGCCGGACCGGCGACGATACCGATCCGACCAACCGGCATGGACGCCCAAAGATGAATGCCGATCACGTGGTCCACGCCATCCATCACGCCCTGTTTTACCATCTCCTCGGCACCGCCCGGCGCCACTTCTTCGGCGTGCTGAAAAAAGAAGCGCACTTCTCCCGAGAGTTGGTCGCGATGCCGAGCGAGGAGCGCGGCGAGCGCGAGCACAATGGACGTATGCCCGTCATGTCCACAGGCGTGCATCGCACCATCTACCGCCGAGCGATACTCCACGTCGTTCTCCTCGTGAATCGGGAGCGCATCGATATCGGCGCGTACGGCCACGATGCGACCCGGCGTGGCGCCAATCAGTCGCGCCATTACACTTGTTTCGGTCGGACGCGTGACGACCAGTTCGGGAATTCCCGTTAACACGTCGCGAACGAATCGCGCGGTCTCATGTTCGTGAAATGCGACTTCCGGCCGCTGATGCAGTTGTCGACGCCAGGCGATGACTTCCGGCGCCATGGTGCGCGCTTCGAGGAGTAGCTGCGCGCGGTCGAGTGTCGGAGCAATCGTCATCATAAATTCGGAAACCCTGGGGAGCGGGCAAAGTCGGGGGCCACGTCGTATAGTGTGGCGAGACCGATCCTCGTGCCATGGGGATTGTCGGACCGTCCCGAATCCCGGTTGGCGTCCCAACCGTACGGATCCCTATGACTACCCGTCTATCTGACATGCCAACCGCCCTCGAGCACTCCGGTCAGCCCCCATTGCCGCCCTTGCCACCGGCTGCACCGTCGACGGCTCCAGCCATTGCGGGTATTCCGGTGCCAGTGAGTGCGATGACTCGCGAGGGAGTTCAGGCGCTCAAGGCACGTCGGGCGGAGCTATCCAATCAGCTGCAGGCAGCGACGGGTCGTCGCGATGATGCCGTTCAGGACTTGCGTCGCTCGCCGGACGGCCCGGCCCGGGCTGGTATCGAGGGGCGAATTGCCGTGCTCGACGGGCGCATCATGCAGCTCGAGACCGACATTGCGGCCAACGGCCAGCTGCTGGCCGCCGCGCCCGGCGCGCTGCTCACCTCCGAAACGTCGGCGCCCAACCGGGAATTTGGCCCGTTTGGCGCCGGGCAACTGACGGCCATTTCCATCGTGTCCATCGTATTGGTCTGGTCACCACTGGCGTTCGCGGCCGCCCGTGTGATGCTCAGGCGCTGGGCGCATCCCGCCGCCGCGCCTCAGGTCATCGAAAGTGCTGCGCGACTCGAGCGGATGGAGCAGGCCGTCGAAGCCGTCGCCATCGAGATCGAGCGCATTTCGGAAGGTCAGCGCTTCGTGACGCAGCTGATGGCGAAACGAGAGCAGGCCCCGGCGCTCGGAGTTGGGCAAGCGCCGGCATGAGCCGATTCGTGTGGGTGACGCCCAAACCGTCGCGCGCTGATCGCCCGCGGAATTGCTTCGGCTATTTCACTGGAGTGCGTTGTTGAGGAATAAAGTGAGGTCGCGGAGCGTAATCTCAGTTTCCCTCCGGGTTCTTTGTTCACAGCGACACCACCACGCGACCTACATCGCCCGCGTTGCCGCGGGTTTGAGTACCAGATTGTCGATAAAAAATTCCATCATGCGCATTTGATTGAGACCGGTGTGCCCGGCATCGGGCCCAACCTGCAGTTCAAAACTCTTGCCGACGCGCTGCAGTGCTTGCACCAGTTGCATCGTGTTTGACGGATGGACGTTATTGTCGGCGGTGCCGTAGTACAGCATTAAGCGTCCCTTGAGCTTGTCGGCATACTTCATCCACGGTCTCGGAGCGCAGATGGCAGACGCGACGTCGGCGGTGCGCGGCGTTCTACCAACCTCGACGCCC
>JANLVM010000491.1:0-1984 GCA_031364015.1 Gemmatimonadaceae bacterium | reverse complement strand
CGAGTCTGCGGCCGGTGCGTCGCGGAAACCGGCGTACTCCCCCCCCCGCCGCACCGGCGACACACCCCGCGCGGCGGCCTGAACGAGTACCGCTATGGACCACGACTGCTCACAGGAATCAACGTCGCGAACCAGGAGATGGTCTTCGCCGTCGTACCTCTGGGAGTCGACGGTCCGGCAGTCATCGGACGACATCTCTACACGCCCAACTTCCAGACACCCTCAATACACGCTCAACACACGCTCAACACACCCTCAACACACCCTCAACACACCCTCAACTGCCAGGTCTTTCCTCATGAAACACTTCACGCAGGTAGGTAGTTCTATCGGGTACGGCGGCAACTGTGAACCGCGCGCCGATCGCGTTGCAGACAGAAGTGGACGGACGAAGCTATTCCGTCTGTCGGTTGCGGCGATGGTGCTTGGAAGTCCGGCTCTTCGCATCGCCGAGGCGCAGCAGTGTGCGGTTCCGACGACCATTGTCGGCGACCGTCCGGGATTCCTGACCGGGCCAACCGTTCTCGCCATGGGGTCGGTGCAGATAGAGAGTGGATGGGCGATGGCTCGGCAGTCGACCAGTACCGTTCACGCGATTGGAACGATGCTGCTGCGCCTTCCCGTCAGCTGCTTTGCGGAAGTGCGATTCGCCGCCGGCGGTTACATGGTCTCCCGCGCACCGTCGGCCGCTACGTCGTCCGGAATGGCGGATGCGTACGCGGGGACGAAGATCCGGATCGCCAAAGGGTCGGGCATTCGGCCGCACCTCGCCATGTTCGCGGGTACGACTGTCCCCGTCGGTGGTGCCTTCTCGCATAATGGCGCCGAGCCAGATGCCGCCCTCTCCGCGCTTTGGGATCTTCCCAAGGGGCAGTCCGCGCTCGCCTACACGGGACTGGCCAGCCGCGTCGGTGCGATCGGCCGCGAGACTGAACGTCTCTCGGGGGTGAGCTGGTCTGTTCCGCTAGGCACGCGAGCCGGCACGTTCGTCGAGGCCAGCGAATTTGTGCGGCGCAATGCCCGCACCCGGTACCTCACGACGGGACTCCAGCTCTTTCCCCACGCCACGCTTCAGCTCGATGGCACCGTGAGCGTGCCGCTTCCCCGTGCCGGATCCGACATCAGCTTCGGCCTCGGCGTCTCACGGCGGTGGTAGCGTTCGCTCCGTCGGTGCCTGCCCAGCTCTCTAGTTCACTCCCACTTCGAGCGTCCAGACTATGAAGATCCGTACCCGCATTCTCACTGGGTTTACCGTCGTTGCGCTCTGTATGGCATGCTTTGCCATTGCCGCAGTTAGTGGTATGTCGAGGATGAACGACAGCCTCGGCACCGTATATAACGATCGAGTCGCGCCCCTCAGGAACCTCAAAATCGTGGCCGACGCATACGCCGTCAACATCGTCGACAACACGCACAAGATACGCGCGGGAGGAGTCGACATAGACAAAGGCATCGCTGAGATCAAGGCGGCGCGCGCGGTGATTGACAATTCCTGGAAGGCGTACACCTCGACCTATCTCACCGAGGAGGAAAGTGGCCTGGTGAGCGAAGCGGTCAGGGCGATGACGAACGCAAATACTTCGGTCGACCAGCTGCTTGCAATCCTTGCGCGCCGCGACGCTGCGGCACTGACCCAATACGCCACGAAGGAACTGTACGCTGTGATCGATCCGGTAGCCACACCCATCTCCAAGCTTATCGAGCTGCAGGTCACGGTCGCCGGCGAGGAGTTCGCCAGCGGCACCAAACTCTACCGTCTCATGCGAAGCGTGGCGATCGGTGTTACGGTACTCGTGATACTGCTGGCCCTCGGCATCGGCGACTTCGTTTCCCGACAGATCACGGGCCCCGTCAACGAGACGGTGGGGGTGCTGGAGCAGGTAGCGACGGGCGACCTGACGCAACGGATCGCGGTGCGATCGAAAGACGAGATCGGGCAGATGGGCCATGCGCTGAACACGGCGCTGGAGGCGGTGAGCGGGGC
>JANLVM010000486.1:0-4672 GCA_031364015.1 Gemmatimonadaceae bacterium | reverse complement strand
TCAGTTTATGTAAATGTGTTGGATCAGCGGTTCACTCCTTGCGGGGAAGAGGTAGGAGTTGAACTCCCACCTCCGTTCCAGGAGACACCCGGTCGGCGGCGGCGACTCCGCACCAAGCGGACAGACCTTCCGCATTCACATCGTCCAGCGCCGTCGGCATTCCCCTGCGTGGTACAGTCAAAAACCACATGACTGAACAGTATTGCCGCTAGCAGCTCACGCACCGATGACTGTTCTTCGCTCCGAGTTTCTCAAGCAATAGAATCGTCTCCGGAAACGGTCGCAGTCGCTGGACGGGTCCGTTGGCCATGTCTACCGTGGTGCGTCCGTTCCGCGCCACCGCCTTCGGGTCAGCGCCTTTGCTCAGCAGATACAGAATCATTTCGTTGTCACCACGCGCTGCAGCGTGATGCAGCGGGGTGTACCCGGTGAGATCGCGCTTGTTGACGTCATGGTGTAATTCTTCGACCAGATACTTGAGCGTCGGCATCCATCCGTCGGGCGCATGTCGATGTGAGTTGCCCGCGAAACCGTTGCCGTAGCCCACGCCCGCTGCCGAATGAATCGGGTAGGTGCCGAGTCCGGGCGCTACCGCCTTCATCGCGGAATCGGTCGCTGCGTCAATCGGCCCAATACCAGGATTGCCCGGACCGTCGGGGCCACCGGCGCCGCCGCCGCGCGCGAGTGCGGCGGCAAGACCACCACCACCACCAAGTGCGCCGCCACGACCGCGACCGGCGGCTTGTGGCGCACGGAACGACGGCATCGTGTCATCGGCACCGGCGGCCTTCAGTACGCGCATCGCGTCGACGTCAACGGCATACGCCGCACGCCAGAATGGTGACGTTCCTTCCAGCTGCTCCAACCCACAGTTGGCGTTACCGCAATTGTTGAACGCGAAGAACCACAGATTCTTCCTCAGGCGCGCATTCACGTTGGCGCCCGATTTGAGCATCGCCTGCATCAACTCGATGTGCGTGACTTGCTGTGTTTGCACCGACTGCGGCTGCGGGAACCGTGATCGAGGCGCCCATTGCGTGTTCAGTACGGCATACAGCGGGGTGAGTCCGGCCGTGGTCGCCAATTTCACATTCGCGCCACGCTTCACCAGTTCCAACGCCAGATCGAACTGTCCGTTGATCGCGGCCATCACCAATGGAGTCGTGCTGTCGGTAGACGTGGGCGTGTCGATGCCTGCTCCTCCGTCGATCAGCGCCATCGCGGCGGCGATGTTGCCTTGCCGCGACGCATGATGCATCGCCGTCATGCCGCCCATGCTTCCGACCGTTCCTTCGTAGCCGGCCACATTGCCTTCCAGCAACTCAACCTGCTCGGGCGTCTTCGGCACCACTGGCGCGTCAAACACTTCACGTCCGGCGCGAATGGCTTCCTGAATCTGCGTTGACGTGAGCGTCGAGGTTGGTGGCGTAGGACTGCCGCCACGGGCTACGAACAGCGCGCCCGCACCACCGCCGCCCCGTGCCGTATCCGGCACAACTGCACCAGCTGCTGCGGGTGTGGCGGGCGTCGCCTGCGTCATCACAGCCGCGGAGGCCTGCGCGCCAGGCGTCGGCGCAAACGTGTTCCGCGCGTTGGCCGCTGCTGCCGCCTTGGCCGCAGCCTGCGTGATGGAATCTCTCAACTTCTCCGGCAGCGCCGCGAGCAGCACCTCGTTGCGCTTCTTGGCGGCGGCCTGCTGTCGCGCTAGCTCCTCGCTGAGATTCACGGAATGCGATTGCACCGAGGGGTTGGCCCCGGCCCTGACCAACACGCGTATCACGTCAGCACGATTTTGTGTCGCCGCGAACATGAGTGGCGTCTGTCCCCACGCGGTTTCCCGGACGTTCGGATCGGCCTTGTGCTTGAGCAGTGCGTCCACCGCGTCCGCGCTGCCAGATGACGCCGCCAAGTGAAGCGCCGACGCACCGGTGCCGGTCATGGTTCGCGCATCTGCGCCCTGGTCCAACAATGTTTTCACCACCGACGCCGCACCCGCCTTGCTCGCGACATGCAGCGGCGTGTAGCCGCCGACGTTCGTTTTGGCATCCGTTTTCGCGCCCGCGCGCAGCAGCGCGTTGGCCATCGCCACGTCGCCGCGATCGGCGGCCCAGTGGAGCGCCGTCATACCATCGCCGCGCGCGACCGTGACATCCGCTCCCTGTGCCAACAACGACTTGACCGTTGCGAGATCTCCGCGCTGTGCCGCTTCGACGGCCGCCATGCCAAGGTTCATACGCGTGTTCGCCACGCGAGCGGTCGTCGAGCGGGAACGATCACCCGCGTTCGGCCGCGGTGCGCTCTGCTGCGCACTCTGCGCACTCTGCGCCGCCAGCACGCTCCACGGCCCGAGAACCAGTACAGCAGCGAGTATGCCAATCCGTGACGACATGACGATCTCCTTACGCCGTGAGTGCGAAGGGGCTGACACTGTCGCCGAACACTGGCGTGTCGATCCCAAAACGGTGCAACAGAGACAGCATCACATCGGCCATCGGCGTTCCATCCGGTGCCTTCAGGTGCACGTTGCCCGGGAGCATGCCGCTGGCACCGCCCATGAGAATCAACGGACAGCGACGATGATTGTGAATGTTGCCATCGGCCATCGGCGAGCCATACACGATGAGCGTCTCGTCGAGCAGGTTGCTGTCACCGTCACTGGTATCCTTGAGCCGCTGCAGGAAGTACGGCAGCATGCTCACATGATACTGGTTGATCTGGTTGAACTCGAGAATCGCCGACTCACGACCGCCGTGATGCGAGGCCGGATGGAATCCCTTGTTCGTACCGCTCTCCGGGAACGTGCGGCTGGACGCATCACGTCCGGTCTTGAACGAGAACACGCGTGTCATGTCCGACTGGAACGCCAGCACCTGAATGTCGAACATCAACTTCACGTGCTCGGAGAAGGAGTCCGGTACGCCAGATGGCGCCTCGGGCAACAGACGCTCCTCACCGCTCTTGTTCTTCGCCTCTACTTGCTGGATGCGCCGCTCCAGTTCCCGCACGTTTTCGAGATACTGCTCGACACGCCGGCGATCGGTCGCGCCCAAATCGCGCTTGAGCGATGACATCTCGCCCATCACCCAATCGAGAATGCTACCGTTGTCACGACGGCGGGCAGCGCGGTCGGCGTTGCTGCTGCCGGCACCGAAGAGCAGGTCGAACGCGGCGCGCGGATTGCGAATCATCGGCAGGGGCTGCGTTGGCGAGGCCCAGCTAATCGTATCCGTGTAGGCGCAAGCGTAGTTGTAGGTGCAGCCGCCCGCCTGATCAAGATTCTCGATGCACAACTGCATCGAGGGGATCGGCGTATCCTGCCCGATCTTCCGCGCCACGATCTGATCAAACGATGTGCCCACGAACAGATCGGACCCCTGCGTTTGCTTGGGATGCGATTGCGTCAGGAACACGGCGCTCGATCGGAAGTGGTCGCCGCCGATCTCTGGCGCCTCAAATGCCTCCGCCATGCGCACGTCGGTGTTACTGATGATGTTGACATACTTGCGCCACGGATCGAGCGAGATCAGCGCGCCGTCCGGGTTGAACGCGTAGTCGCGCCCGAGTCCCTGCGGTGCCCACAGATGTTTCGAGGCGCCCCAGGCATTGGAGCCGGCCGCACCGTGTACCGATTCGATACACACCAGTCGGGTGCGCTTGGCGGACTCGCCCGTGCCGATCTTGGCGATAAATCGGCCCGCCGGTTCCATGGCGTCGAGATAGGGAAGCGCAATGGTGGCCGACATTCCGCGCAGGAACGTCCGGCGGTGCAGGCTCTTCTGGGTCAGAAACTCCATCGGGCGAACTCCTCGAAAGTTCGGGTCAGTTATGCGACGCGTCGGCCGATACCGGCTCGGCGCGTTTGCTGCGGAATGCCTTGCTATTCACTACACCCATCACAAACGTCGAAAAACGATAGTCCTTCTTCTCGGCGTCACGCACGATCGCGCGAACGGTCGGCTGGTCGAACGCTTCGACCCGTCGACCCAGCGCATAGGCCATCAGGTTCTCCGTAAACGTGCGCACCAACGGGATGGGACGCGCCAACAACGCCTTAGTCAACTGCGCCGGTGTGGAAATCGCCGTGCCGTCATACAGCTCGCCGCGCGTGTCCAGGAGCGCGCCGTTCTCGCGATAGCGCAGCTTGCCGGTCACGTCAAAGTTGTCCAGCGCCAGTCCAATCGGATCCATAAACAAGTGACAGCTCTTACACGCCGGATTCGCACGATGTATTTCCATGCGCTCGCGTGTGGTCAACTGCTTCCCGTTTTTCGCATTAGCGGTTTCTTCAAGATCGGGCACATCGGGTGGCGGCGGTGGCGGTGGCGTGCCCAGCAACACTTCCATCACCCACTTTCCGCGCAGTACCGGCGAGGTGCGATTGCCAAACGATGTCTGGACCAACACGCTGCCGTGGCCAAACAATCCGCGTCGCTGGGTATCGGCGTACGCAACCTTCCGGAATTGTGGACCGGCGACATTCGGAATGCCGTAGTGTTTCGCCAGCCGCTCGTTCACGTAGGTCGAATCGGCCGTGAACATCGTGAGCACGTTGCGGTCGTTCCGCACAATATCCTGAAAGAACAATTCCGTTTCGCGCTGCATCGACTGCGAGAGCGACAAATCAAAGTCGGGGAACAGGAACGCATCGGGGTGCACTTTCTCGAGATCCTGC
>JANLVM010000466.1:0-31941 GCA_031364015.1 Gemmatimonadaceae bacterium | reverse complement strand
ATCGAACGCCTCGCTCCGGGTCAGTCGCTCGCCACTGAGACCAATACTGTCCGCAACCGACACGCCAAACGATCCTGCGCCCGCCGCCGCCACCGAGGTCTCGGCACGGCTCACTGGCGGTGCGGCTATCGGAGCCGCTATCGGTGCCGCGACCGACTCGCCGTCGCGTGCACCGCGCTCATCATGACGCTCTCGGTCGCGACCACGCCCCCGACGACTGCGCCCCCGTCCCCCGCGATCTTCGCCCGTGGCGTCAGCGCCCGTGGCGTCAGCGCCCGTGGCGTCAGCGCTCGTGGCGCCAGCGCCCGTGGCGTCAGCGCTTTCGACGTTTACCGTGCCTGCTGCGGCAGCCGTTTCAACGGGCGCGGCCTCGACGGCATCACTCGCCACCATCGGCGACGTCTCGACCGCGCTTTCGCTGTCGACGCGCTCTCCGCGATCGCGACCGCGTCCGCGACGTCCACGACGACCACGGCGATCATCGCGTTCACGCTCCAGACTTTCGCGACGCGCCTCGGCGTCGGAACCCTCCGTGTCGGTCGAGCTGACGATAATCGCGTCGCCACTCGGCACGTCCACTTCCAGCTGACCGCTCTCGAGCTTGGTAACCTTCAGCAATCCCTTGTGCGCCGCGTCTTGCACGAACCGTGAGAACTTCGGCATACCGAGATTCTTTTCGTCAAACGAGGCGTCGATCTCCTGCATCACTTGCTTGAGCCGGTCGGAGCGCATCACGTCGCCGTTGCGCTTCATGCGTAGCACCGCTTCGGTGACCAGCTGCCACGGATCCCAGCGTGTGGTCTCGTCGTCGCCCGACTTCACCAGTCCGGCCAACGCATTGTATGAGTAGTACTCATCGCAATTCATCACCAGCAGATCGCTGGACGATTCGCGAATGCCGACACCGATGACGTACTTGCCGTACTCCTTGAGCTTGATGACCATGCTCGAGAAGTCGGAATCGCCAGAGAGCAGCACGAACGTGCCGATCTCCGGCCGCGTGAACACCAGCTCGAGCGCATCGATCGCGAGACGGATGTCCGTCGCATTCTTCTTCGCGGTACCGTACGCCGGGGCGAAGATGAGATCGATAGACGCTTCGGTGAGGGGGACGATGTACTGCGGATACCGGCGCCAGTCGGCATACGCGCGGCGCACGGCCACCTTGCCTTTGATGATGTCGGACGAGAGGAGCGTCTTGAGCTCCTGCTGCAGATCCGATCGAATGCCCATGGTGACGTTGTCGAAATCAATGAGCATCGCGGCATTGGGCGCGTGCGACGGCGGGGCGGCGTTGGATGAAGTGACGGGCGAGACGGCCTGAGGACCGCGATGGAATGGAGCGATGATGCGGGACGGTCCGGGCGCACCCGACCGTGGAAGATGTCGACTCATGCCTAACCTGAATGCGTAACGGTGTGATCGAGCGCGATAGCACGCGCAAGTTCTCGTCGACGGACCTTGCCGCTTCCCGTCATGGGGAAGCCGTCGAAGAACCGGACGAGATCGGGAACCTTGTATGCCGCCATCGTCTCCTGCGCGAATCGCTTGATCTCGCTGCCGGTGATAACGGCGCCCTCGACAGGCACGATGCACGCGCAGATCTGCTCGCCCAACACATCGTGGGGGACACCGATCACGCAGACATCGTCAACAGCCGGGTGCGCGCGCAAACGATCTTCGAGTTCGCGTGGATAGAGCTGAATGCCCCCACGCGCGATCGTCTCCTGCCGCCTCCCGAGAATCTTCACGTACCCCTCTTCGTCGATGATCCCAAGATCACCGGTGAGGAAGAACCCTTCCGCAGTATGGACCTTGGCGGTCTCCGCGGGCATGCGCAGATATCCGCGCATGAGGTTCGATCCACGAACGGCGATTTCGCCGACCGCTTCAGGGCCGTGCAATACACCCGTCCTGATGTCCACCGCCATGACCTCGACCCCCGGAAGGGCGCGTCCCACGCTGCCAAGGCGACGATCGTCGCTGTCCGCAAAGCGGGTGAGGGTCACGGTCGGACCGGTTTCGGTGAGCCCGTAGGCGACGAGCACGTCGCACCAGCGACGCACACGACGCACGAGCTCCTCCGAGACCGAACTGCCAGCGATGATGCCGGTGCGCAGCGAGCGCAGACGTGACGGGTCAAACGCCTCCTCACGCATGAGAAGGTGAAACTGAGTCGGAACGCCGTGCAGCACCGACACCTGCGAACTCGCAATGAGCGACAGGACTGCTGCTGCATCGAACGTCGGCTGGAGCACGAGTGTCGCGCCCGCCGCAATCGTTCCCACCATCATGCTCAAACCAAAAATCGCGAAGAAGGGCACTGCGGCCAACACACGATCCTCGGGCGACAGCTCGAGCACCTCGACGGTCCGCACCGCATTCTCGACGACCGCGTGATGTGAGAGTCTCACACCCTTTGGCTTGCCCATCGTCCCCGACGTATATACGACGGCGAGGTCCTGCGCATCATCCTGATCGGGCGGCAGTGGCACCGGGCGGCCAGAGCCGCTCGAAACGAGATCTTCGAACTGGAAGATCCGGTCGTCGTACCACAAGTCTTCGTCGCCGACCGTGACCACGTACTGCAAGTCGGGCAGGTCACCCAACAGGTCCTCGAACCGCTGCAGGTAGTCGACCCCGCCCCACCGTTCAATCGTGACCACCGCACTGGCTTCGGCATGGCGCAGCTGGTAGCGCAGATCGAGACTGCTGAGCTGCGGACTGACCGGCACCACCACCGCTCCCAACTTTGCCGCAGCAAGCAACGACACAATCCATTCGATACTGTTGGGGAGGTTGACCGCGATCCGGTCACCCGCTCCCAACCCCAGCTCGGACAGCGCCGCGGCGAATGCCGACGCCTGCGTCTCGACGTGGCCATAGCTCCATGTCCGATCACCAACCACCGCGAGCGGACGCTCGGGATGCTCCCGGACACGCTGCTCGATAAGGGGGGCCAGGGACCACGACGTTGCCATTCCGCTCCGGGATCGACTCAACCGAACTTCCCTGTTTCGCTAAGAAAGTTCTCACAAACTTCGTAAATTATCCGAAATGAAGGAGATGCGAAAGGCACGACCCCAATTGACCGGTCAGGAGATCGACGGGAAACCGCCTGCGTACACTACGCGTACGGACGAGTCTCCGATGCGTCCGCTTCAGGAACGGCATCCGCGCACGTATCTCCCAGCGCCGTTTCGGACCCGGTTGTTCGCCACGCTGATCCTGTTCGCCGTCATTCCCACCATCGCCGTGAGTTTGGTGTGGACGGGGACGGCGACCCGGGCACTGTCACTGATGTCAGCGGGCTCGGCGTGGGAACGTATCGCCCGGAGTGGTGAAACGGCGCTGACATCGGCTCGATCGTCGTCGCTGACGACCGGGCAGCGGCTCGCGCTGGATACGCATGAAGCCGAGCTTCGACAGTCGGTGGAACTGGCAAAACGATTCGATTTCGTCGCCAACCGGACCATTCGATTGATCGCGGTTGGGGCGCTGCTGCTGGTGGTGGTGGTCGCCGTTGGTGCATCACGAGTGGCCGGTCATCTGAGTCGGCAGCTCAGCCGACCGTTGGATGAACTCGTGGGATGGACGCGACTCATTCGAGGCGGCCGCCCCATTCCCGACCATACCGAACGGCGCGGCGCGCCGGAATTCGAGGTACTGCGAACAAGTATGCGGACGATGGCGCGCGAACTCGACGTAGGACGGCTGCGGGCGCTCGAAGCCGAGCGCGCGGAAGCGTTTCGGGAGTCCGCTCGCCGCTTCGCGCACGAACTCAAGAATCCGCTCACGCCAATTCGTTTTGCGATTGAGCGGCTCCGTCGTACCGCGCCGGACGGTCTGCGCGACACGATCGACGTCTTGGCCGAGGAATCGGCCCGACTGGACACGATGGCGCGCAGCTTCGCCCAATTCGGTCGATTGCCGGACGGCCCACCGGCCGAGATCGATGTCACCGAGTTGGTGTCGAAAACCGTGCGCAATACCATTGGCGAGCGGATGCCAATCGCGCTCGACATCGCGGACGGCATTCCGCTGGTCACCGGCTATCACGACGCCCTGGCGCGCACGGTGACGAATGTGCTGCTGAATGCCATCGAAGCGAGTCCAGTCGATGGACGCCTCACGGTTCGCGTGGCGCATGAGCGTGCCGACGACGCCGCGTACGTGGTGATCAGTGTGCACGATACCGGTCCTGGCATTACCCCCGAGGTACTCGCGCACATGTTCGATCCGTACGTCACCACCAAGCCGGCGGGCACGGGGCTCGGACTCGCGATCGCGCGACAGACCATGGTCGCACATGGCGGCGACATCAGCGCGAACAGCACGCCCGGGGTGGGCACCGAGCTGCGACTACGACTTCCGATCACCAGAGCGGAGAACTCTATATGATGCGACGACGACGTCCGATCACCAGAGCGGAGAACTCTGTATGATGCACACCGTGGACCGGGCACAGCCCAGCAGCAATCAGGCGCAAATCCAGCAGGCGATTCGCGAGGCGCAGGACGCGGTGCGCGAGGCCGCTCAGAATGCCCGCGCCGCGGCGCAGGACGCGCGAACCGATGCGAACGCGGCCGCGCGAACGGGCGACGCGCCGAAGCCGGGAACCCCCGGAACCATCGTGATTCCCACCAACGCGGGCGACGACATTCAGATCAGCGTGAGCGGCGACGGGATTCGGGTGCAACAGGGTGAGACCATCACCGTGATCCCGATTCGTGACGTGGTGCCGCGCGGCGCGGTCCAGATCACCTATGGCGTTTTTGGATCGCTCGCCTTCATGATCGTTGGCTACCCCCTGGCGCGGGCGTTCGCGCGTTGGCTCGATCGACGCGGGAGCGCGACGCGACTTTCTGGCGAAGTGCTGCAACGTCTGGACGCGATGGACCGCAACATCGACACGGTCGCGGTGGAACTTGAGCGTGTAAGCGAGGGGCAACGTTTTACTGCCAAACTGCTGGAACAGCGCCCGATGGAGCATGCCCAGCGTATTGATCGTTGACGACGAGCCGAACATTCGGCGGATGGTCGGCGCACTGCTGAGCGCCGAAGGCTATGACGTCCGCGATGCCGCCGACGGCGCGTCGGGCCTCGCACTGGCCGACGCGCTGGAACCCGATATCGCGTTGGTCGACCTGATGATGCCCGGCAATCTCGACGGGCTCGCCTTGCTGGCCAAACTGCGGGAACGCCACCCCGATCTGCCGGTCGTGATGATGAGCGGTCGCGCCGCCCTCACCGATGCGGTGCGCGCCACCAAACTCGGCGCCTTCACATTCCTCGAAAAACCGCTCACGCCAGAAGGCGTGTTGCTGGCGCTCGGATCGGCATGTGAATTGCGCCAGGCTCGTCGCGCCGCGCAGGCGCTACGCGAAGACTTGGGGATCTCGGGCGAGATGATCGGCGACTCACCCGTGTTGCGCGACGTGCGCGCACTGATCGCGCGCGTCGGACCCACCGACGCGAGAGTGCTGATCACCGGCGAATCCGGTACGGGGAAAGAACTGGTCGCCGCGGCGCTGCATCTGGCCAGTCCGCGCCGCGAGCGTCCCTTTGTGCGCGTGAACTGCGCCGCGATTCCACGCGACCTGGTGGAAAGCGAAATGTTCGGTCACGAGCGCGGTGCCTTTACCGGCGCAACCGATCGGCGCATAGGACGATTCGAACTTGCCCACACCGGAACACTGTTCCTGGACGAAGTGGGAGACCTGCACGCCGACGCGCAGGCCAAGCTGCTGCGCGCGATCGAGGCCCGCGAAATCGAGCGGGTGGGGGGCGGCAAACCGATTGCGATCGACGTGCGCATTCTGGCCGCGACCAACAAAGACCTCACGCGCGCCGTCGCCGAAGGATCGTTTCGGGAAGACCTCTTTTTTCGGTTGAATGTCATTCCGATCGCGCTGCCGCCACTGCGCGATCGGCCCGGCGACCTGCCCGCCCTGGTGCGACACTTTGCCGATCGCCATCGCACCCGCACCGGTCGGCCACTGGTCCGATGGACCGACGACGCGCTGGCCGCCCTGGCCGCCTATCGTTGGCCGGGTAACGTCCGCGAACTCGCCAACATCGTCGAGCGACTCGGCATTTTGCACGCGGGCAGTGAGCTCGGACGGCGGGAAGTGCAAGGCGTTCTACCCGTCGCGGGGACCGACATGGGCACCAGCGACGCCGAGACCGAGGCGTCGAGTGCCGCACTGCCGCTCACCGACGCGCTGGACGCATACGAGCGACGCCTGATCGCTGCGGCGCTGGCGCACAGCGATGGAAACGTCGCGGAGGCCGCGCGACGACTGCAGACAGATCGGCCGAACTTGTACCGACGGATGCGCCGCTTAGGGTTGGCATGATGCGTCAATCGCTGCGGTATGTTCCGTGCGCCGGTCGCCGCCACACTTCAACACGCAGGGAGATGCCGATGATCCGACGAACGTTCGCCATGCCGTTAGTCACGGTGTTGGCGGTGTGGCTCGTCAGTCCGCTGAGTGCGCAGGACCCCCGCAGCCGAGTGGTGGGGAGCGTCCCGGGTGATGTGGCGCAAGAGGCCACGCGCGTCTTCAATGCCGTGTCGACCACGCGCGTTCGCGGGGACTACACCCTGGCCAGCGCGGACACGGTGCGCGGCGACGTCGCGGTGTTGAATGGCCATGCGCGCATCGCCGGGGCGATTCTCGGACAGCTCGTCGTACTCAATGGCGATGTGACGCTGCTGGGCGGCGGCCGAATCGACGGGGCGCTCACCGTGCTTGGTGGGTCGTTCGAATCTGCGGACCGTCCGTCCATCGGCGGCGACATTCGCGTGTGGAGCGCGCGACTTCGCTACCGCGAGGACGCCGACACGCTCGTAGCGGACGTCGATCGCGCGTTGTTCTCGCGCTGGGCGCGCTGGCAGCGCGACGATCAGAATGTCTCAAAGCGTCAGCTGTTCCTGACGACCGCACACACGTACAACCGGGTGGAAGGGCTGCCCATCTACCTTGGTCCCCGGCTGAATGTGCGGAACGGAGACACCCGCGTGGACGCCGAGTTGTTCGGGATTTTTCGCACCGGGAATGAACTGGATTGGGTCCGCGACAATCTGGGCCACCGCGTGCGGCTCGAACTTCGACAGGGGCGACGCACCGGATTTCTGGTTGGTGGCCGACTGTTCGATGAGGTTGATGCGGTGGAGCGCTGGCAATTGACTGACTCGGAGGTGGGGCTGTCCACGTTCGTCGTGACGCGGGACTATCGCGACTATTGGCAGCGACATGGCGCACGGGGGTATGTCGGCATTTTCGGTCCGGCGAAGAGCGAACTGCGTGCCTCGTATGGGGAGGAGCGCTGGAGTTCGCGACGCATGCGGAATGTTCCGTCGCTGTTCTATTCCGATATTGCCTGGCGGCAGAATCCGCGAAGCGACGACGGCGTGTTGCATCTCGCCACGATTACGGGCTCGCTGGACACGCGCAATCGCGCGGATGATCCGCGGTCGGGATGGTTCTTGCAAGGCGAATACGAGCGCGGCTCGGGCGCGCTCGACGCGCTCGCACCCACGACGGGTAACACGCGCCAGCAGTCGGCCGGCGCCGTCACGTATGCGCGCGCGCTGTTTGATCTGCGCCGCTACAACCGATTGGCTCCGGGCGCGCAGATCAATGTGCGGATCGTGGCGGGCGGTTGGCTAAGCGGCGATCCACTGCCGATGCAACGTCGCTTCGCGGTGAGCGGCCTTGATGCGTTGCCAGGTTTTGACTTTCGGCGACTGGTGGGTTCGGCCGATGTCGGGACCTGTGCTGCGGGCGATCCCAATGGCTATGCGGCACTGGGCCGCCCCGCGCAGTGCGAGCGCATGATACTCGTGCAGACCGAATGGAAGGGGGACTTCCGCATCGACCTGTTTGGCGGCAACGAAGGGTTTGGCGATCGTCGATGGATGGCCGGTCGATTTCGCGCCGACGGCGCGTGGGTGCTCTTCGCCAATTCCGGTCGCGGCTGGCTGGTGACTGGTTCAACCACCGAATTCCATTCCTCAAAGGGTACCATACCGAGCATTGGCACCTGGCATACCGATGTGGGGGGCGGCTTCGACTTCGGGAGCGTTGGCATTTATGTGGCGAAGGCCGTTTCGGAGCGCAAGCTCCCGGCGAATGTGTACCTGCGACTGAACCGACGCTTTTGAGTATGCAGGTATCTCGCAGTGGGTGTCGGACGCTTGCCGTTTTGCTGGCGGCGGTGCTCGTGCTGTGCGCCGCACCGCTGGCGGCTCAGGGGCCGCCGGTGATCGACATTCGGCCGCGGACGGCGGCCACGCCGCTGACCGTCGCGGCGCGCGAGGTGCTGTCCGACAAATCGTTCGATGAGCTGCTGCGCAACGGGTTTCCCACGCGCTTGCATTTTCGCGCGGAGCTCTGGACCGTTGGGCGCTGGTTTGACGACGTGATCGATCGCGCGGAGTGGGACGTGATTATTAATTATGATCTCGTCGACCGCTCATACTCCGTCGAGCGCTATACGCGCGACGGCGTCACGCCCCTGGGCAGCTACTCGCGCTTCGCCGATGCCCGGGCGGCCAGCGAAATCCCGCACATGCCTCTCCTCGCGCTCCCCACGGCCGGCCGCAAAGGCTATGTCGCCGTGCAGGTCGACGTGCAGACGCTGGAGCTCAGTGATCTGGCCGAGATGCAGCGCTGGTTGCAAGGCGAGGCGCGACCAGCGGTGCAAGGGAAACGCAACCCGGGCACCGCGCTGACGCGCGGACTGCGAACACTGGTCACGCGACTGCTCGGCGGCGAGGTGCGACATCTTGAGGCACGATCAGCGGTATTGCAGTTCTAGCCCAGAGCCGCTCGCCGCTCGCGGTCGACTCACGCGCTCAAGTTCTTCCAATTGCCGGAGCGTGGCTTCGCCGTAAAACATCCGAATGTAGCGCGCCTGGATGGGCGTCAGTCGACGCACCGCCCAACTGAGATGTACAAAATGTGGTTCGCCGGGGACATGCAGCGGATGCATGCCAATTTCGTCAGGCAATCGATTCGCTTTCCGGGTATTGCAGCTGCTACAGGCGGTCACCACGTTGGTCCACTCGTTGAGTCCACCGCGCGACATGGGAATCAAGTGGTCGCGCGTGAGCGACTCGCGCAGTTTGAGGTCCGCAGCAGGTCGTCCGCAATACTGGCAGCGGTAGTCATCCCGCGCAAAAAGAAACGTGTTCGTGACCTGGCGCCGGAAGCGTCGCGGCACGTGCACGAAGCGTGTCAGCCGAATGACCACCGGACGGGGATATGCGCGGCGTTCCGATCGGACCGGACGCTCGTGCTCCGCCTCGACGATTTCCGCCTTGCCATCAATGACCAGACGCAGCGCCCGTCGTAGCGGCACCATCGTCAGCGGCTCATACGACGCATTGAGCGCGAGACAACCAGCGATCATGCCTTATCTCCATCGGTCGATGTCGAGAATCAAGGTGAATCGGCGCACAGGTCCCTATAGCATACACGGCGGGTTGACCGCGCCGCCACTGGTTCACGACGCCAGGTATCGGACTCTCCACGCACGCAGGCGATCTCCCAGCAACTCCACTCGTGCGTGCCTCGACGCATCGGCGTCGAGCACCACACCGTTCCGCACACGCTCTCGGCCCGCCACCACCACCAGCACTGCCGACGCGGCACCTGCGAGCACATGCACGAGTGTCACCGCCGGATCGTGCACGGGACGTGCGTCGGCGTGGCCGAGCGAGAAGGCGGCAAGATCGGCTTCCTTCCCAACCTCCAGCGCACCCACGCGATCGGCGAGTCCAACGGCGCGCGCGCCACCGACCGTGGCGAGCTTCAGTGCTTCGTGTGCATCAAGCGCATCGGGCACTCCGCGACCCATGGCGTAGAGGAGCGCGGCCTGGCGCGCCTCACCCAACAGATCCATGCGATCGTTGCTGGCCACGGAATCGGTGCCGAGTCCAATGGGAATCCCCGCCGTGTGAAACTGTTCCAGTGGCGCGATCCCGTGTCCCAATTTCAGGTTCGAGATCGGGCAATGCGCCACCCGGGCGCCGCGATCGGCCATGCAGGCAATGTCGGCGGCGTCCACGTGAATGGCGTGAATCAGCAATGGCGCGCAGTCCAACGCACCGCAGGCTTCCAGGAGCGCAATGGGGGAACGCGCTTGCGGTGCCACGGTGATGTCGCGAGCGCGCAACCCCTCCGCGAACGGACCATCCGCGTCCCGTACGAAGCGCGTTTCCGCGACGCTCTCGGCCACATGGATAGCCACCGGCCACTGCTCATGTCGCGCGAGATCCGCAACAGCACGAAAGAGCGCTGCGGAGACGGTATACGGCGCGTGCGGTGACAGACCCGTGCGCACCAACAACGTATCGTGCTGGCGGAACCCGGCCGCCCTGCGCTCGAGCCCTGCGATAGCCGTGGCGCACTGCGCAGGATCCGGACCGAACACTTCGAGATACGCAATCCCGCGCATCCCCAGATTGCGCATGGCGGCGATCGTCGCGCCGGACTCGGTGGTATCGGCGCAGGTGGTGATGCCGTTGCGCAAGGCTTCTTCGATTCCCGCGCACGCCGAGTCAGACAACGACGCCTCGTCAAAACATTCGCGACGGGCGCGCGTCAGTACGGACAGCCAATCACGAAATGCGAGTCCTTCGAGGAAGCCGCGCATCGCGGTCAGCTCAAGGTGTGTGTGCGCGTTGACGAGTCCAGGCAGCAACGCGGCGACGCCAAGGTCGACGCGCCGATCGCGATCGTACTGCGAAGGAAGTTCGTTCGCGCGCCCCACGAACGCGATTCGCGTGCCCTCGACCACCACGGCCCCGTTGACGATCGGCGCGGACGTCATCGGCAACACCCACTGCGCCGTGTACACCGTCCGCGATCCCGGTAACGCGCTGGCGACGGAGGTCATCGAACGGCAGGCGTCACGGGCGCTCAGGCGGTGGTCGCACCGTATCGCGGGCGTTGCCGGCGCGAAGCGTGCTGTCGATTCGCGACAGCATCGGGTTGGTGACGTTGTCCATGCACGTTTGTGTCGGCGCGGTGCCCGAGACGAAAAATTCCGTCACGAGATTCGCCGTGCACGCACTCGTGGCGAGCCGACCCGTGAGGGCATCGATCTCCCGCACCACCACGCCGTCGGGACGTGGCCAGTCTGGAGGACGGGGCTTGCGGCGATAGACCTCCGTCATGAACGCGGTCCACGCGGGCGCAGCAAGTTCTCCGCCTTGTGCGTTTGCTTTAATCTTCGTGGGTCGATCGAATCCCATCCAGACGCCCGCCACCAGATCGGCGGTATAGCCAATGAACCAGACATCCGCGCCATCGTTGGTGGTCCCGGTCTTGCCACCAGCGGGCACGTGAAAACCCGAGCTCCAGATGCGCGCCGCCGTCCCGCGCACCACGACATCCTTCATCATGCTCACCATGAGCCACGACTCTTCGGGCGAGAGCACCGCTTCACGCGCAAGCTGCGGCTGCCAGACCACTACACCTTGCGCGTTCTCCACTTTGACGATCGCGTGTGGCGTCGTGCGCAAGCCCAGATTGGCGAACACGGAGTACGCGCCGATCATCTCCAACGGATAGACGTCGGCTGAACCGATGAACACCGACGGATAGGGCGGAATTGGCGTGCGGATTCCGAATCGGCGCGCCATACTGATCACGGCGTCGGCGCCGACGGCCATACCCGTGCGAATCGCGGCCAGGTTGCGCGACATATACAGGGCCTTCCGCAGTGGCATCGGTCCCATGAACTTCAGGTCGTAGTTCTGCGGCGTCCACGCGTCGCCGGAGAGCTGATCCAGCGAGATGGGCGAGTCGTCGACGACTTGCGCCGGACTGTAGCCTTGGTGAATCGCGGTCGCATACACCAGCGGCTTGAAGGTCGACCCCGGTTGCCGAAGTGCCTGGACCGCGCGATTGAATTTCGAGTCACCGAAATCGCGGCCGCCCACCATCGCGCGCACCGCACCACTGCGGGGATCGATCGCGACGAACGCACCCTGCAGATAGGGTGAATTGGCCGCCCCGGTCTCGCCGCCCTCAGCCGATCGTGCCATGTACGCTTCGTACGTGAGGTGCTTGTACGCGCCGTGACGACCCGCTTCGATGGCCTTGAGCTGGTTCTCGATGGCGCGTTCAGCGGCGGCCTGGATATCCAGGTCCAGCGACGTGTAGACCGTCAGGCCTTCGTCATACACGCGATCGCCAAAGTGATCGAGGAGTTGCTGGCGCAACCACTCGAGAAAGTACGGCGCGACGTCACCGGACTCGGTGCGTTGCGCCAGCTGCAGGGGGAACGCCTTGGCCAATGACGCCTCGGCATCCGTGATCACGCGCTTACGACGCATGACCTCCAGCACGGTGTTGCGTCGCAGGATCGCGCGGTCGGCGAAACGGCGGGGATTGTACCGTCCTGGCCCCTTCAGCAATCCCGCCAGCACTGCGGCTTCCGCCACCGACACGGCACGAATGGACTTGCCAAAGTACCGTTGTGCCGCCGTCTCGACACCATACGCGCCATTCCCGAGGTACACCTGATTCAGATACAGCTCGAGAATTTTATTCTTGGAATATCGCTGTTCGATGGCTCGGGCGACACGCGCTTCCTTGAGCTTGCGCAGCAACTTCTTCTCGCGTGAGATACGGTCGGGGAACACGTTGCGCGCGAGCTGCATCGTAATGGTCGAAAACCCCTGCGCGTAGCTTCTGGCCCGCAGATTGGCGAGCGCCGATCCGAACATCCGAAAGTAGTCGATGCCGTTGTGCTGATAGAACCGATGGTCTTCCGTCATGACGACCGCATCGCGCACGTGCTTCGGAATCTGATCAAGCTGTATCAGCGTGCGCCGCTCGAGGCCGAGTTCCGTGATGAAACGACCGTCGGCCGCATAGACCTTGGACGTCTGTCGCGGCACATAGGCTTCAAGCGACGCGATGGACGGACAGCGTCCCTCTCGGCAAATCACGGTCCACGCGCCGCCAAGGAGCCCCACGCCGAGTGCTCCGCCGAACACGGCGAGCACCACAAGCCAGGCCAGCCGCGGATGTCGGCGCGCGAAGTCGGTCGGTGAAAATCTCATTGGCAGTCCATGAACGGTATCGACCATCACCCGGGCGCGCCAAGAGCGCGGAAGCCGGTATCTTTCCAGAATGACCGAGTCGACGCCTCCCGCCCCCCTGTTTGAGCTCGCCTGGCGCGAACTCTTGTTCCAGCACACCGAGGGGCTCGCTCACGCCCTGCAGCGCGGAACGGTTACCGGCTATTGTGGCTTCGATCCGACCGCCTCCAGTCTGCACGTGGGCAATCTCATTCCAGTGATGGGGTTGGTGCATCTGCAGCGCGCCGGACATCGCCCAATCGCATTGGTTGGCGGCGGGACCGGCATGATTGGCGATCCCAGTGGGCGCAGCAGCGAGCGCACCCTGCAGAGCCTCGAGACGATCGCGTCAAACGCCGACGCGATTCGCCGTCAGTTGGCGCAGTTTCTTGACTTCGACGGCCCGTTCGGCGCCAAGCTGGTCAACAACGCCGACTGGCTGACGTCCTTGTCGTTGCTCGATTTCTTGCGTGATACGGGCAAGCATTTCTCCATCAACTATATGCTCGCGAAGGAGTCCGTGAAGTCGCGTCTGGAGGACGGAATTTCGTTCACGGAGTTCTCGTACATGTTGCTGCAGGCCCACGACTTTCTGGAGCTTCACAAGCGCGAGGGCGTGACCCTGCAGATTGGCGGCAGTGACCAATGGGGGAACATCACGGCCGGTCTCGAACTGATCCGTCGGACCACGGGGGCGGAGGCGCACGCGCTCACCTTTCCCCTGATCACGAATGCGAACGGGTCCAAGTTCGGCAAGAGCGAAGCAGGCGCGGTGTGGCTCGATGCCGCCCGCACCTCGCCGTACCAGTTTTTTCAGTTCTGGATGGGGACCGACGATCGGGATGTGTCGCGCTCCCTGCGCTTCTTCACGTTGCTCGAACGCGATCAGATAGAAGCGCTCGACCACGCGGTACGCACAGCGCCCGAGAAACGCGACGCGCAGCGCGCGCTGTCGATCGACGTGACGACGCGCGTGCATGGCGCCGACGCGGCGCGGGTCGCCCGCGAGGTGTCGGCGTTGGTGTTCGAAAGGGCCGATCCGGCAACACTCTCGGACGGCGCACTGGACGCATTGCGCGCCGAAATTCCCTTCGCCCTGTACGCGCCGTCAGCCGAAAGCGGCGCCGTGGCGGACGGCGTAGACGTGTACGAGTGTTTGACGGCGCTGGGCTTTGCCGCATCGCGGGGCGCGGCCAAGCGGTTGCTCGAGCAAGGTGGCGTTAGCGTGAACGGCACCAAGCTCTCAGCGGCCGATCGCGCCATTTCGCGCGACCAGTTGCTGCGTGGTCGCTACCTGTTGTTGCGCAAGGGTGCTCGCGACTACGGGCTGGTGGCAGTACCCGCCGCGTAGGGCGTCGCCACAGGGTGAGAAAGGCCGGTGCACGCTAGTGCCAGTAGCGATATGTTGGCGAGACTCTTCCCGCGAGGGTGCGCATGCGTGGTTCGGATGTCCCGCAGACGACGATGAGAAACGGAAACTTCCACTACGCTATCAGGGCGAAATGGCGACGCGTGATCGGTTAAGCGGTGCGTTTCGCCATTTCACCGATCGCCGTTTCGCCCTGATAGCGTGGTGGAAGTTTGTGTCTCATGACTTTCGCGAGCGTTAGCGTTAGCGATCCAGGATCGCCAGCACCTGTTGGATTTCCCCGAGCGTGTTGTAACAGTGGGGCGAGAACCGCACGGCACCTTCCCGTACAACATGCGCCACGTGCGCGGCCCGCAGGCGCGCACTCACGGACGACGGATCGGTGGGCACAAATGCGACCACGCCCGCGTGTCGCGCCGGGTCGGCGGGCGTCACCAGCCGCATGTCGGCCCGAGACGACACCCAGTTCACGATCTCGCTCACCAGTCGTTCGATGTGCGCCGACACGTCATCGATCCCGGCGGCCAACAACATCGCGGTGGACGCATTCGCGACGGCGAAGTCATGGTACGACAGGGTCACGACTTCGAAACGGCGCGCGTCCGGCAGGAAGTCGAACTCGTAGTCGGTGAGGCGTGCATAGTCGGCAGACGCCCGCATGCACGCCCAACCGACATCGAGCGGTTCGAGTTGCCCGACTAACTCGCGACGCACGTACACGAAGCCCGTGCCCCACGGCCCGAGCTGCCATTTCTGCGCCCCGCTGGCAAAAATGTCCACCGGCAGCGCGTGCAGGTCGATAGGTCGGATCCCGCACCCTTGTATGCCGTCGACAATAAAGAAAACGCCGTGCGCCCGACACGCCTCACCGATGCGCTGGAGATCAGCTACATACCCGCTCGCGAATTGGACCCACGACACGACAACGGCCACGACATCGGGACGCGCGATGGCCGTCACGAGCGCGTCTTCGTCGGGTACGCCGTCGCGACGCGGAATGAGATCCAGGGTGATGCCGCGTGAGCGCAATGCCTGAAATGGGTAGACGCAACTGGGAAATTCCCCATCAAACGTCAGGACTACACCGGGGCGTAGCGGCAAGGCGCGCGCCGCCAGGTTGAGCCCGTAGGTGGTGTTGGGCATCAGCGCGATTTCTTCGGCGTCTGCCCCCACAAGCCGTGCGAACTGACGTCGCGCCGTGGCCGCCGCATCGAGCATCCATTGCAACGGAATGTGGTGCGGCTGCGCGCGCAGTCGACTCCATCGATCCGCTTCGGCCACGGCACTCGCCGGCATGGGTCCGGTTGACGCGGCATTTAAATAGATGGCCGGATCGTCGGCCATCCAACCATATTCGCGAGTGCGCAGAGCGTAGGGATCGAGCATAAACGGCAGAAAGGGAACTGCAGTGGGGACTGCAACTGCGGTTGGAACTGCAACTGCAGGTAAAGTACGGCAACCGCAGTGGAAGGACCATTACTGCAGTGGCAGTACCCAACTGCACTGGCAGTACCAACTGCAGTGGCAGTTAACCCGCAGTGGCAGTACTGTCCCTGAGTGCCTCGCCCAGCAGGTTAAACCCGAGTACCGCCGCGCCGATGGCCAATCCCGGCGCCAACGACGTCCATGGCGCGCTGCGCAGCTGCGAAAGATCACGCCCGTCGGCAATCATGGCACCCCAGCTGGGCGTAGGCGGTTGTACGCCAAGCCCGAGAAACGAGAGTGCCGCCTCGGCCATGATCGCGCCAGCAATTCCCAACGTCGCGGCAATGATGACCGGCGCGATCACGTTGGGCAATACATGTCGCCAGGCAATGCGCGCGTCGCGGGCACCCAGGGCGCGCATCGACTGCACGTACTCAAGTTCACGCACGACGAGCACCTGCCCGCGCACGAGCCGCGCCATGCCCGCCCAGCCGACCACACCGATCACGATGCACACCACCGTCAGCGACGGTTCGAACGCGGCCGCCATCGCGATAAGCAGTAAGAGCGACGGGAATGCCAGTGTCACATCGGCTAACCGCATGATGACTTCGTCGGTCCAGCGACCGCGATAGCCCGCCACCAGTCCGAGAACCAACCCAATCGAGAGTGAAATCCCCTGCGAGGCGAGGCCAACGAGCAGCGAAACTCGCGTTCCGTACAGCAGTCGCGTCCAGACGTCGCGTCCCTGCGCGTCGGTCCCGAACCAGTGTTCGCTGGTGGGTGCTTGCAGCGTATTCCGCAAATCGATGCGCGACGGATCGAATCGCCCAAGCACCGGCGCGGCGATCGCCACCAACACGAACAGCATCACGACGGCAATCCCGAACCAGGCGCGGCGATCGGCGCGTAAGCGGCGTAAGGCCGTCGATCTCGTCACGCGTCAGTCACCAACCGATTCGTCGGAGACGGTTCGCCGTTCAAACTGCAGGGCATACAACCGCGCATACGCGCCGCCAGTCGACAGCAGTACCTCGTGTCTGCCTTCCTCTACCACGCGTCCTCGATCAAACACCAAAATCCGATCGGCATGCTGAATAGTGGCGAGGCGATGCGCGATGACAAACACGGTGCGTCCAACCAGCAAACGATCGATGGCTTCCTGCACCAGTCGCTCACTCTCCGCATCCAGCGCCGACGTGGCTTCATCGAGAATAAGAATGGGCGGATCGGACAACAGGGCGCGCGCAATCGCGAGGCGCTGGCGCTGTCCACCTGACAATCGCGTCCCGCGCTCGCCGAGGTTGGTCTCCCATCCGTGGGGGAGCGCTTCAATGAAGTCCAGGGCGTTGGCGGCGCGCGCCGCGACATCCAGCTGTTCCTGGCTTGCGTTGGTGCGCCCGAAGGCGACATTGGCCCGCACCGTGTCGTTGAACAACACCGTATCCTGGCTCACGATGCCCGTCAGGGATCGCAGGGCGTCCAGGCGAATTTCTCGCACGTTGACGCCGTCCAACGTGATCTGTCCGCGCGTCGGTTCAATGAACCGCGGAATGAGATCCACCAGCGTGGATTTGCCGGCGCCGCTGGCCCCAACGAGTGCGACAATCTCGCCCTTGGTGGCGGTGAACGACACGTCGCTCAGGGCGTCCGCGCCGCCATCGTAGGCGAAACTGACGGCGTCGAAGCGCATCTCCCGATCGAACGTTGGGGTGGTGATGGTTCCCCGCTCGGTCGCGGTCTCTGCTGGCGCGTCAAGGATCTCGAAAATGCGTTCGGCGCTGGCCAGCGACTGCTGCGCGGCCGGCGGAACCTGCGACAGCTGCTTGAGCGGTTGCAACAGTCGCATCACCCAGACCAGGAACACGATGAGCTCCGCGCCACGCAGCGTCTTCGCCTCGAGCACCAAGTTCGCGCCGTACCACAGGATGGCGACTGCGGTGAAAGTGCCGAGGGTTTCGGTGACGGGACCTGAGAGCATCGCCAAACGTCCCACCCGCACATAGCCGCGCGCGAACGACGCATTGCGCGTCACGAAACGCTGCTGCTCTACGGGCTCGGCGCCGTACGACTTGATCAGGCGTACGCCGCTTACCACTTCCTGCACCAGGCTTGTCAGCTCACCCTGATCGTTGCCCAGGCGCCGATAGCCCTTGCGCAGCTTTCGCAGCACCGGCTGCAGCGCGCCAATGGTGAGTGGCGCGACCACCAAGGCGGCGAGCGTGAGCTGCCACGAGAGCAGGACCATCCCGACGATGGTGGCAAGGACTTGCGCGCTCGACCATATCGATCGCGTGACGAGCTCCGTCACGACGGTCTTGGCGTTGTTCGTATCGGTGAGGACCCGGGAGATCACCTGCCCGACCTTGTTACTCGTGAACCACGGAAGCGGCAGACGCAGCAGATGCGCGTAGACTGCATCGCGCAAGTCGCGCACCACGTATTCCTGCAACTGCACGCCGATTTGCCCGCTCAGCCACACCAGCGTGTTCTTGATGGTGACCGCCACGAGAATCACCAGGATCACATTGCGCAGCGACACCATGTCGTCGCCGGGAACGAGCAAAGCGCCGATGGTCGCCCGCAGCACGTCGGCGATGACGCCCGACACCGGCAGGATATCACCGGTCTTGAAGAGCGCGTTCAGGAAGGGGATGAGCAGCGTCAGCGAAAACACGTCAGCGACGGCGGCTACCGCGTTGAGCCCGACCACACCGGCGAGTTTCGCCCGATGCGGACGGACAAACGTCCACAGTCGGCCCCACAAGCGACGGGCGGCGACGCGATGCGTCCCCGTAATCTCGGTGTTCATCGCCGGATCACGGCTTGGGCGTGAGCAGCGCCACCGGGAGGATGCACTCCTCCGGCGTCACACCACCGTGCAGGAACGAACCGCGATAGCGCCCTTGATACTCCCGCAGCTTGGTGGGATACACGAAAAACGTGTCACCAGCCGCCAGCAGCGTGTTGGTGCCCGGCCCGCGATGCGGTAAGCGCAGGTCGTCGGGGTTTGTGAACAGCAGCGCGTGCTCCGGACGCTCGGCGCGGAGCCCTTCGCCAAACTTGTAGCGCAGGTTTGCGGTGGCGTCGCGCTTGGCGAACACGGTCGTGGGCGTATTGCAGTGCAACGCGCCGTGGTCACTGGTGATGATGACCGAAATCTTCCGGCGAGACGCCTCCCGGAGCAACGACAACAACGACGATCGCTCAAACCATTGTTTGGTGAGCGCTCGCAGCGCGATCTCGTCGCGAGCCACCTCGTACAGGATCATCGACTCGCTGCGTCCGTGCGTGAGCAGGTCCACAAAGTTGAACACGAACGAATGCAGCCCTTCGCCCGCGATGGCGCCCGGAAGGTGACGTTCGAGGTCGTCGCTGTCCGTCGTCGTCGTGATCTTCTGATACCGGACCGGGGCGGCGATCTGGAGTTCGGACAAATGCGCCTGCAGCAATTCTTTCTCGTGCGCGTTCAGCGTTTCGTCATCGCGTTCCTTCCACCAGTCCGGAAATCGCGCGGCGATCTCGCCAGGGAATAGTCCGCTAAACAGCGCGTTCCGCGCGTACGGGGTGGCCGTGGGCAGGATCGAGTAGTAGTGCGTCGTCTCCACGTCAAACAGCGGCGCCAGCAACGGCTCGATCACCCGCCACTGATCCTCGCGCAGGCAATCGATCACGATGAAGATGGCCTTCTTGTCGCGAGCGAGCACCGGAAGGACAAACTCGGTCACCACGTCCACCGACAGCGGTGGGCGATCGCCCTCGAGTTCGCGAAGCCATCGCGGATACTCCACCCGCATGAAGGTCGCGAACTCGCGGTGCATATCGGGATAGAGCCCCCGCAATGACTCATGCAATCCCAGCTCACCGGCATCGGCCAGATTCACGTCCCATTGCATCAGTTCCGTAAAACGCTCGATCCACCCGCGCCAGTCCAGGCCGTGGTAGCGCGCCGCTTCGATGGCACGAAAGCGTTCGACAAAAGCCCGCGCCAGTGCTTGCGATCGAATGAGCGGTCCTTCGAGAATGCGCGTCACCACCGACAGCACCTGACGCGGTGTGACCGGCTTGACCAGATACTCGCGCAAGTTGGCACCAATGGCCTCCTTGAGCGTGGCGTCTTCCTCGCTCTTGGTGACCATCACGACGGGCATCGTTGGCGCCAGCTCGCGGATTCCCTTGAACGCGTCCAACCCGCGCGTGCCGGGCATCTGCTCATCCAGCAGTACCAGATCGTACGGCTTCCGACGTAACAGTTCCAGCGCATCGTCGGCGTTTGTCGCGAACTCTACGGCATACCCCTTGTCGCCAAGCAGGAGCCGATGCGGCTCCAGTAACTCGGCCTCATCGTCCACCCAGAGAATCGTTTTTGCCGGCATCGCCATATCGGCGAAAGGTACCCGGCGCGCAGGGGCGCGGTCCAATCGTTGGCCAACGCGCGAAGGGAATTTGTCGTAGATTCGCTCCGTGCTCACTGAACCGCTTCCGTACAGCCTTGAACGGCTGGCCTTTCCTTTCCCCGCGCTGGCCGCGTTGGCAGGACGCCTTCCGCTTGGCGGTGGTCGCGAGGTGGCGCTCGCATCGCTACTCATCGCCAGGCTCGCGCAGGGATTGCGCAGTCCCGATCCGATGACCGCGCCCGATCGCGTCGCGAGAGCGGCGTCGGCAAAAGTCTGGCTGGCATCACTGGCGCTCCCCGCCGCGACCCGCGGTCCGTTTGCGCGATGTGTCGAGGCCACGGCGAACTCACCACTGCAAGTCGCCGGTGCCCTGCGCGGGCTGATCGCGGCCACCACACCGCATCTCGATGGCGCGGCGCTGCAGGAACTCGAGCGCCTGACCCGTCAGCTCGCGGGTTAACGCGTCAACGACCGACATTCGAACCAACGTACTCTCCGTGTCGCATCACGATATTTCTCCGCTGTCGCGTGTGGTGGCGCGTGTCGACAGACTGCGCGAAGGCGACGTCCATCCGGCGGTGATTTCCACTGGATTTCCGTCAATGGATCGCGCGCTTGGTGGTGGTATACGGCGCGGTGACCTGATTGTCATGGGCGGCGACGATGGCGTGGGGACATCGGCACTCGCCTTGGCCATGGCATTGCGAATTGAGCCGCTGACGCTCCTGCTCACCAGCGAGATGCATCCCGAGCGCGCCTATGAGCGGGCACTGGCCATGAGCGCGCGGGTCTCGCTTGAGGCGCTGCGTTTGGGGGTCGTCGACGAGCAGGAACGCGTTCGACTCGCGGCCGCGGCGGTGGCGCTACGCGACCGCTCGCCCGTCATCGATACACTGGGAGACCAAGGCTTCGATGCGGTGGAGCGCGCCGCCGACGCATCGCCCGCACCGGCGGTGCTCATTGTCGATGGGCTTGAGGCACTGTTGGCGCGCGACCAGGCGCGTTTCCTGCCGCGCGATGACGCGCTGGCGTACGCAGTGCTGGCGCTGAAACGTTTGGCGCTCGCGCGTGATGCCGCCGTGGTGTGCCTCGCACATTTGCCGGCGCTCGACCGCCAGCGGCACGATCGGCGTCCGCGCCTTACCGACTTCGGTGTGCGGGGCGCCGTGGGCACACATGCCGATGTGGTCCTCGGCCTTTACCGTGAAGAGCTGTACGACGCCGACATGGGCGTGGCAGGTGCGACGGAGTTGCGATTGCTGAAGAATCGAGATGGCGCGCTGGCGTACGTCGATCTGTTTTTTTATGCGAAGTGGCTGAGGTTTGAAGACGTGCTGGAGGGATAGATGATGCGACGTGCTTCAGTCTGCCGTCGACCGTCGCCATATTTCCCAGCTGAACCCGAACGAGGAACGCATGGCCGGTCACAGTAAATGGAAGTCGATCAAGCACGCGAAGGCCGCGACGGACAAGAAGCGCGGTGCGCTGTTCACGCGCCTGATTCGCGAGATCACCATGGCCGCCAAGCTGGGTGGCGGTGACCCCGGCGGCAATCCGCGTTTGCGCACTGCGATCGACAATGCCAAGGCGGTTTCGATGCCCAAGGACAACATCGAGCGCGGCATCAAGAAAGGCACGGGCGAGCTCGAAGGCGTGGACTATGTGGAGGTGCTGTACGAAGCGTATGGCCCTGGTGGCGTGGCGATCATGATCGCGGCGGTGACCGACAATCCAACGCGTACCGTCGCCGACGTGCGTCACAAGCTGTCTCGCAACAATGGCAACATGGGTTCCACCAACTCGGTCGCGTACCTGTTCGATCGCAAGGGTCAAATGACCGTCGAGGCCGACGGCGTGAATGAAGACGCGCTTATCGAGACGGCGCTCGAGGCTGGGGCGGACGACGTGGTGCGCGAAGATACGATTTTCGTAATCACCACCGAACCCGGTTCGTTGCACGCGACCAAGGAAGGACTCGAAGCCCGGAAGTACAAAGTCGCCGACGCGGAACTCGCGTGGGTGCCCAAGAGCACGGTCAAAGTGGAAGGTTCAGCGGCCGACCAGCTGCTCAAACTGCTGGAATCGCTCGAAGAACTGGATGACGTACAGAAGGTCGACGCCAATTTTGAGATGGACGAAGATGCGATGGCGCAGGCGTAAACGGTGACCGGCGCGGCAACTCGACCGGGTGCGTCGATCGCAGTCGCCGCGCGACCAACCCGGGTGCTCGGCATCGATCCTGGCACCGCCGTCACTGGGTACGGTGTCGTCGCGTACGACGGACGCACACCGAGCCTGGTCGAGTGCGGCATCCTGCGCACACACGCCAAAGATCCGCTGCCGTCACGTTTGCAGACCATCTATGCCGGCGTGGCAGCACTCATCGCGCGTCACCAGCCCGACACCGTCGCGGTGGAAGACGTGTTCTATGCCCGCAATGTGCGCACGACCATCGTGTTGGGGCATGCGCGCGGTGTCATTCTGTTGGCGGCACAGCAGGCGGGTCTCATCATCCACGAATTCCCACCCGCGGAGATCAAGAAGGCGATTACTGGCACCGGCGCCGCCACGAAAGAGCAAGTGCAATTCATGGTGGCCAAATTGTTGCGACTGAAAACCGCGCCGCAGCCTGCCGACGCGGCCGATGGAGTAGCCACGGCTCTCTGTGCGTGTCTGTCTCCCATCTTTTCAGGCCCGGCATTGGATTTCTCCAGTCTTTCGTCTCCAGTCTCCCGTCTGCAACGCAAGTGATATCCCAACTCACCGGTACGCTCGTTTTTCGCCAGCTTGACCGCGTCGAAATCATGACCGCCGGTGGCGTCGCGTATGAGTGTCACATCCCGTTGTCGGTATTCGAATCGCTACCGCGCGAAGGCCTGCCGGTGACGCTGTTTACGCATCTGGCGGTACGCGAAGATGCGTGGCAGTTGTACGGGTTCGACTCGGCGTACGAACGCAGCGTGTTCCAGCGATTGCTCGTGGCCAAAGGGGTGGGACCGGCGCTGGCGCTGGGAATCTTGTCGTCGTTGACCGCCGAGCGCGTGGTGCGAGCACTGCGCGAGAAAGACATTACGACGCTCATGCGTGTGCCGCGCGTCGGACGCAAGAAGGCTGAACAAATCATCCTCGACCTGGCAGATAAGGTCGACACCATGGGCAGTGCACCGACGGCGACCGGAGGCCTCGCGGTCAGTCCGGTAGCCGACGACGCCGTTCGCGCCCTGGTGTCGCTGGGATACTCACAGGTCGACTCGGACCGTGCGGTGCGCGCGGCGGTCGAAGCCGGCGCGGGTGGCGATGTGTCGGTGGTGGTGCGGGCTGCGCTTGGGAGGTTGACTGCGAAGTAATGGGTACTGAGTTCGGAGTGCTGAGTACTCAACACTCAGGGTCTTCGGGGAATTGAGTGGGTAAAATAGCGGTGTGCCACGAGCCGTCAGCGCGCGATAGCCAGGAACGGCGCGCTTTAGCCGGGGGCGTTCACCCCGCCCCAAAGTGCCGCGAGTGAAACGGATCGGCCGTCGGCTCGTCCCTGAGGGAGCAACCCGTTTCCGCACCTCGTCATCCGAGGTGCGCGCAGCCCTCAATTCAAGTCTTCCGGCTTCGCGGACGAAACTCCGATCAGGGGAGTGAATTCCGTGTTGTCCGCTACCATCCGCGAGCCGGTGGCCCGCCGGACGTACCATCTCGAGGCAATATCCATGAACATCAGACTGCTGCTGACGACGACGTTAGCAAGCTGCGCTCTCGTCAGCGCCGTGCGGGCCAACGCACAACCACCAGCCGCATCGCGCGCGCTGGTGGTCACCGCTGAAAACCTCTCGGCATCCGAACCGCAGCGCGCGCGCGCCGGCGATCCGAATGTCCTCCGACCGGGCGACATCGTCCGCTACCGCCTCGCGTTCACGAACATCACGGCCGACTCCGTGCGGAACGTGCAGTTCAACGATCCTGTGCCGGCGGGGCTGCGGTATGTGGTCGGATCGGCCAGGGCCGACCGGCCCGACGTGTTGGTCGAGTTCTCGATCGACAGCGGGCGCACCTTCTCCGAGGTCCCTGAAATCGAGGACGTCGTGAACGGCCAGAAGACGCGGCGTGCGGCGCCCGCCGAGCGGTACACCCACGTGCGATGGAGTGCGCGCGGATGGGTGCCTTCCCGGAGCAAGATCGCCACCGAATTCAAGGTGCAAATGCCCGCCCCCACCGCCGCCGCGAAGGACTAACCAATGACAACCACTAATGTGCGTTTCCAGGGGTGGAGCTGGCGGCTCGGTGCGGCGCTGCTCGTTGCCGGACTGGCGTTTGTCGCGCCGACGGCGTCAGCCCAGACAGCCGAAGGCACGGTCATCACCAATACGGCGACCGTCACCTACACTGACGCGAACAGCAACACTTACGCGCCCGTGTCGGCGTCCGCGTCGGTCACCGTCGGCTTCGTCGGCGGCATCACCTTCACCGGCGCCGCCTCGGTCACGCCTGCCTCGCCCAGCACGGCCGATACGATGTCGTTCACGTACACGAACATCGGCAACGGTAACGACAGCCTGCGCGTCACCGAGTCGATTTCGGTCGGCAGCGTCATTACGGTGACCGGATATCGCGTGAGCGGCACGACCTACAGCTCGCTGGCGGCGCTCAACACGGCGCTCTCCAGCATCCTCGTGGCCCAGAACGGCACGCTGGTGGTCAAGGTCGTCTACAACGTGGCGAGTGGCGTGGGCGGCGTGAACACCAACTACACGCTCACCGGCTTCTCCCGGCGCGATGCCGCCAAGACGCAGGCGGCGACGACCACCGTCGCACCCGGCATGACGGCCGGCGTGTCGGTGACGCCGGACGGCCCGCAGAACCTGCAGCAGCTGCCCAGTAACGCGAGCACCTACTCCTTCACGTTCGGCGTGCAGAACACCGGCACGGGACCGGACAACATCAACCTGGTGGCGACGCGCCCCGGCGTCGCGCTCTCGATCGTGTCGGTGAACGGGGTGGCCGGTGCCAGCACCTCGATCGCCTTGGCCTCGGGTGCCTCGCAGAACATCGCTGTCGTCTATACGGTGCTCAACGTGGCCGCGGGCACGAAGGACACGCTGGTATTGACCGGCACGTCCGTGGCGAACGGCGCGAGCTCGAACAACGGCAAGGCCGACATCACCGTGATCGTGCCGTCGCTGGCGATCACCAAGGTGGCGTACCGAGACGACCAAGCCACGCTGATCGGCGCGGGCACTGTCGTCCCGGGCGAGTACATCCAGTACAAGATCACCATCACGAACACCGGCGTCGGGTCGGCCGCGAGCGTGGCGATCAACGACGTGCTGCCGGCCCAGCTGACCTTCTCGTCTACGACCCCCGATGCGGCCGGATGGACGATCGGCAACGTGGCCAACAGCGTGACCGCGACGCTCTCGGGTTCGCTGGTCACCGTCGGCAGTCGATTCATCTGGATCAGGGCCCGCATCAACTAGGCCGACCCTACCTGCGGACGGGATTCCGCCATGTGGTGCGGGCTCACAGTGCAACACGATGCACCCGGCTCGACGCCCCGCTCGGTCTGGCGGACCGGGTGGGGCATCGGGTTTCTGGGGATGCTCGCGAGCGCGACGCCGCTCGTCGCGCAACCGACGCGGGCCGGAACGCGCATCGTGCTGTCCGCGCAGGTCAGCTACCAGACCGCGAGCGGCCAGGTCATTACCGTCCTCTCGGACTCCACCGTGATGGTGGTGGGCCAGATCGGCGGTGTCGACCTCGATCCACCCGGTGTCTCCGCGGCGGATCCGGGCAACACGGTCGTGTTCGTCCACACGTTGCGCAACGCCGGCAACGGGGTCGACAGCTTCACCGTCGCCGGCCGTTCACAGTCCGGTTGGAACGTGCGGATCTACCGCGACGCCAATGGCAGCGGCGCGGTGGACCCAGGCGATCCGCTCGCGACCGCGCCCATCGTGCTGGACGCGGGAGAATCGGCGCGGCTGCTGCTCGCTGCCGATGTGCCCGCTCAGCCGACGCTGCGCGGCAAGACTGATACGATCCACGTAACCGGCACGAGTCTGTTCGATCGGTCCATCGTCGATCAGCTCATCAACCAGACGCAGATCCGCGGCGCGGGGATCGCAGTGACGCTGGCGAAATCGGTGGATCGCAGCAGTGCGTCCATCGGCGAGATCCTGACCTACACGGTGCGCTACGCCGCGGAAGGCACCAGCCGCGCGACCAACGTTCGCATCGTCGATGCGATTCCGCTCGGCGCGACGTACGTGCCGGGCACGCTGCGGCTGAACGGTGCCGCCCTCACCGACGGTGCCGGCGATGATGCCGGCACGTTCGATGTCCTCAACAACCGCGTCGTCGTCGCGCTGGCATCGGTTGCCGACGGTGAGAGTGGTTCCGTCACGTTCCAAGTTCGTGTCGGTCGATAACCTCGGCCTCGCCGCCGCCTGTTCGCAAGCGCGTTCGTTCGTGCAATCACACGCGCGATCACACGCGCGATCACATCTGCGATCGCATCTGCGATCGCATCTGCGTCGCTGGTGCGGGCTCGCGCTGCTGCTGCCGGCCACGAAACTCGGCGCGCAGCAGATGGTGACCAACACCGCCGGCGCGACCTTCCAGACGCCGGTCGGCACCGACTCGGTGGTCTCGAACACCGTGCAGACAGTCGTCGTGCGCGTGCAGGCGAGTTTGCAGATGGCGCTCATGGGCCCGCGCAACGCGCGCGTCGGCGAGGCGGTCACCTATCGCATCGTCTACAGCAATCTCTCCACCAACGTGCCGATCGTCGGCGCCGTGCTGATCAACAGTCTTCCCGTCGGCCTGGACTTCGTATCCGCCCAACCGGCGCCTACGGTCTCGAATCGCGTCCTCCAGTGGTCGCTCGGTGAACTGCCGGTCGGCAGCAGTGCGCAGGTACTCCTCACGCTCCGCGTGGCCGACGGCGTGCGGGACACCCTGCGCATCCGCAACAGCGCCGTCCTCGCCTCCGCCAACGCCGACAGTGTGGTGTCGGAAGCGGAGGTCGTGACGCTGACGGGCAACGCCTCGAAGGGACTCGCATTGACCAAGTCGGCCGGACAACTGGAAGTGGGCATCGGCGAAAACGCGCCGTTCACGCTGGTGGTCCAGAACACGGGCTCGCAGTCGCTCGCTGATCTGGTCGTGCACGACCTGCTGCCGGAAGGCAGTCGCTATGCGCGCGGGTCGGCCACCGGTGTCGACTCGGCGCGCGCCACGGGGCGTCACGTCGAGTTCTTCCTCGCCGGTGCCCTGGCGCCCGGCGCCCGCACGTCGGTGCACTACAACATCGCGGTGGTTTCCGCTGCCACGCCATCGCTGCGCAACACGGCGTACGCGACGGCCGACGGCGCCAGCGTGCGGTCGCCCGATGCCGTCGCGCTGCTGCGTGTGCGCAGAGGCTTCGCGATGGAAAACCGCGTCGCCATCGGCAAGGTGTGGGTGGATCTCAATGGCAACGGCGTGCAGGATGTGGGTGAACCAGGCGTCGCCGATGCGGAAGTCTGGACCGATGACGGCGAGATCGCGATCACGGATGCCGACGGGCGGTTCTCCTACCGCAACCTCCGACCGGGCCAGCACGGTTTTCGTCTCGATCCCGCCTCACTTCCTGCCGAATTCGCGCTGGCGGGTTCGCCAGCCACGCGAGACCTCGTCACGCGCGATGCAAGTGGGTGGACCACTCCCAACGTGAACTTCCGGCTCCTCGCCAAACGCGGTCGGTTGACGGCGGTGCGTCCGATCGGCTGGGGTGGAGATCGTCCGCGCGACAACGGCGACCAGCGCTCCACGCCGCCGCAGTCGAAGTCGCTGTTCCGCCCCGCCTCGCACGCGGTGGCAATCGACCGTCCGCTCGCCGCGAACGCGAGCGCGCCGAACGCCGTTGCACCCGCCATCGCCACCGATCGTCTGCCGGATCCGGCCGTGGTGCCGCCTGGCGGCGAAGTGGAAATCACGATCGACCCGCCGTCGGCCGGTTGGCCGGGCGAAGCGAGCTTTCCGCTGCCGGCGGGATGGACCGTGGCCGCGACAGCTGCGCGCGGTGTCACGTCACCACGCATGGGGCGCGATCGGAGCGGCACGCCGATGCTGCTCTGGCAACTCAGCGGACAGACTAAGACGCCGCTGCTGGTCCGCCTGCGCCCGAGCCGCGCGACGAGGCCGTTCGACACCGTGCGCGTGCCGATCCTGCGTTCGTCGGCCTCGCGCGAGGCCGAAAAGCAGCGCGCGTTTCTCGACGGCGCACCCGTCACGTTCTTCAGTCCGCAAGATGGCCAGACACTCACCAGCGACCGCGTCTTCGTGGGCGTGCGAGGCGAGCCCGGCGCCGCCGTGGCCCTGTTCGATGGCGACTCCCTCATCGAGCGAGCCGCCATTCGACCCGACGGCGTGCACGACTTCATCGCCGTCGCCCTGCGCCCAGGTCCGCACCGCCTGCGCGTGCGGATGCAGAACACTTCGCAGCGTGAGATGTGGGACAGCACCGCGGTGCACGTCACCGGGCAGCCCGCGCGCTTCGTCGCCGAGGTGTCGCGCATCACGCTCGTGGCCGATGGCAACACGATCGCGCCCGCGCGGGTCCGCGTGCTCGATCAATGGGGAGTGCCGGTTACCAATCGTCCGGAAATCACCGTTGCCGCGACCGGCGCGGAGCCGGTCAACGTCGACGCCAACCCGTCATCGCTGGGCGTGCAGATCACGCCGGACGAGGCGGGCTGGCTCACGGTGCAGCTGCGTTCGGGACGCATGGTGACGCGCGGGTCGCTGCTGCTGGAATGGGCGCGCGTGCGACAGGAACTGCCGCTGGACGTGTTGCCCGCGAACGGACCGCTGTTCCTCACGGCGGTGGGCCGGGTCGGCGTGGGTGCGAGCCCCGATGCGTTCGGCGCGATGACGGCGCGCGGGCAGCTCAGCAAGCGCACGTCGCTGGTGGCCACGTACGACTCACGACGGCTCGATGCCGGTCGCGACATGTTCGGCCGCAACGCCGATCCACTCGAGCAGACCCAGTACCCGATCCTTGGCGACGCCAGCGCGCAACGCACGACGAGCGCGTCCCGCTACCAGCTGGCGGCGCGTGTGGAGCGCGGCTTCGACTGGCTGTCGGCGGGTGACATCTCCACCAGCGGCTTCGCGAGCGGACTGACGCTGTCCGGTTATCGGCGCGCGTTGCCCGGTATTGCCGGACGCGTGTCGACGGGGGCCGTGGTGTGGCAGGGCTTCGGCAGCTCGACGTCCCAACTGCTGCAGCAGCTGCAGGTGCGTGGTGCCGGCATCTCGGGTCCGTACGTGTTGAAGCAGAACATTCGCGGCGGCACCGAGCAGGTGGTGCTGGAAATTCGCGCGCTCGAAAACGCCACGCGCGTGGTGAGCCGTCAGGTCATGGAACGGTACGTCGACTATCAGATCGACTACGACGCGGGCACGCTGCTGTTCAAGCAGGCGGTGCCGGCGACGGACGTGTACGGCAATCCGGTGTTCGTGGTCGTGCTCTACGAAGCAGAGAGCGGCGGACCGAAGAGCGAAGTGTGGGGCGTGCGCGGCACGCTCGATGCCAGCCGCTGGCTCAAGTCGACGCGCCTCGACTCCACGCTTATGGGCGTCACCTGGGTGAATGAAAGTCGTCTCGCCGGCGGCCATCAGTTGCTGGGCAGCGACCTGCGCATGCTGCGCCTCGGCGCGCTCGAGCTCAATGGCGAGACGTCGATGTCACGCTCGGGCGATTCTAGCGGTGTCGCCGCGCGCGTCAACAGCACGTTGACTCTGTTTCGCGGCGCGGCGCTGCTGAGCGGAACGTGGCTCGCGGCGGGACGCGAGTTCGCCAACCCCGCCAACGCAGCCATTCAGGGCGGCACGCAGGAGCTTCGCCTCGCCGCGGAGCTCCGCAACGGGGGGCGTCGACTGCGTTTCACGCATGAACGACAGCAGTTCAGCGCGCTCGGTCTCGAGCGCAGTCAGACGGTCGGCACGATGATCCAGCCCCTCGGCCCGGCCGCGCAGTTGCAGGCTGCCGTGACCCGCGAGCGCTTCACCGGCACGACGCTGTCGAACAGCGCGCTCGGCGCCGAAGCGAAACTCCAGTGGGCGCCGACCACGCGCCTGACGCTCTTCTCCGAGGGGCGGCAGCAGTTCGCGGCGGTTGGCGCCAATCCGCAGCCGAGCTATGTCGGCGCCGGCGCGAACCTCGCGGTGGCACAGGATGTCACGCTCGAACTCCGTCATCGCCAGGTGTTCCTGTCGGGCGACAGCGGTAGCTACAGTGTGACGGACGTGGGGGTGCGCACGCGTATCGGCGCCGGAACCGAGGCCTACAGCAAGTATCAGATCGCCGGAGTCGGCGGCGCGCACAATGCGGCGCTGGTCGGACTGCGGAACCGCCTGAAGCTGGGAGACGCGGGGGCGCTGAACGTGCAGTTCGAGCGACGCAACGGACTGGGTCGCGCGCTGGCGATCGATCCGGTGCGTGCGCTGCCGTTCCTGCAGAACGAGGAAGACTACTGGTCGATGGGCCTGGGCGCCGAGTTCTTCCGGCCCGGCGCGCCGTATCGCCTCAGTGCGCGCGCGGAATACCGGGATGGTGACATCCGGTCCACCCGCCTCATGACGGCGGCCGGAGACGTGTCGATCCGGCGCTCGCTGGCACTGCTCTCGCGACAGGAATTGCTGCGCAACCATCAGGTGCTCGGCGGCGGCGTGTTGCGCGGGCATCGCTACTCGACGCTGTGGGGTCTGGCCCTGCGCCCCGTGCAGAGCAACGCGCTCAACCTGTTGGGCAAGGTGGAGTGGATCGACGAGGACAAGGGCGTTGCCGGCGGCGCCTTGACGGGCCCCAAGTCCGAGGGTCGCGGCATCGCCGCTGGCGAGGCTGTCTGGCAACCGTTGCGCGGATCGGAGGTCGCGCTGCGCTACGCGTACCGCCAGGCGACCGGCAGCGTCACCACCATGGACGGCATGACATTGCAGCCGCGTTCGCAGGCGCACTTCGTGGGGTGGCGCGCGAGCCGCAGCATCACGCGGCTGCTCGAGGCGCGGGCGGAGGGTCGCCTGGTCGCCAGCGGCGCGCGCGCGTACGACGTGGCGCCTGCGCTCGCGGTGTTTCCGCAACAGACGGTCGAGGTGGTGGCGGGATATCGCGTCGGCCAATTGCGCGACCCCGACTTCGCCGTGAACGGTGGCCGCGGTTGGTTCGTCACGTTCGGCGCCCGCGTGACAGAGGGCAGCATGACGTCGGCCGCCGAGTTCTGGCGGCAGCGGTTGGGAGGGCGGTAGGACATGCGCCGACTGACGTGGGCCCTCGCGCTGTTCGCCCTGTCCGTGTTGACCACGGCGTGTGAGCGCGAACCCGATGCGTCCTCGCGCAGCGCACCGGTCGCGTCCATCGCGACCGACAAGGGGGATTATCCGCCGGGCCACCTCGTCACTTTCACGGGTCGCGGGTGGTCGCCCGGCGAAGCAGTCAAGATCGTGCTGCAGCGAACACCGCGCGTGCACGACGACGAGGTCCTGACCTCGGTGGCTGATGCGTCGGGCACGGTCACCAACACCGACTTCCGTCCGGCGCAGTACGATCTCGGCGTGCGCTTCCAGGTCACGGCCACTGGCGCCCTGTCGGGGCGGCGCGCCGAGTGGACGTTCACCGACGC
>JANLVM010000250.1:0-3819 GCA_031364015.1 Gemmatimonadaceae bacterium | reverse complement strand
GCGCGCGAAGAAGTCGCCAAACTTATTGCCGCGACGGTCGGCGCCTGGGATGCCGATGCGACCTCTCGCAAGATCGAGTTGCAGATCGGTCGAGATCTGCAGTTCATCCGCATCAATGGAACACTGGTAGGCGGAATGGTTGGTGTGTTACTCCACGTGATCGCGACGCAGTTCTGACACCCATCAGGATGAACAGGGATCTCCTCCTTTTGGAGGATGTTTGGCGGGTGTGGGCAACGCCGCGCCGATTACCACAGCTCCCGAGCCCGCGACCTACGTGATGGTCGCGATAGGACTGCTGGGAATCGCCGCGGCACGGCGTCGACTGGGCAGATCGTCGGCGTCGTCATCCGATACTGGTGCGCTATCGGCGTGATGTGCATTGGGGAGTGGCAGCAAGGCGAGGTGAAACACTTCGTCCATGGTGCTGGCAAAGGTAAACGCCATCTTGCCGCGAACCTCTTGTGGGATGTCGCGTAGGTCTTTCTCGTTGCCCTTGGGCAGAATGACCTCGCGCAGTCCCGCGCGGTACGCGGCAAGCACCTTTTCCTTGACGCCTCCAATCTCGAGTACTTTGCCTCGCAGTGTCACTTCGCCAGTGAGGGCGAGATCGCGACGCACCGGGCGTCGCGATAAGGCGCTGGCCAATGCCAACGTGACCGCGATACCGGCAGACGGTCCGTCCTTGGGAATGGCGCCAGCGGGAAATTGTAAATGTAGATCGGCCTGTCGGAATTCGCCATCATCAATGCCCAGTGGCGCCGCGCGTGACCGCACGAAGGAGTACGCCGCATCGACCGACTCACGCATGACGTCACCCAGCTGGCCGGTGACGGTCAGTTTGCCGCTGCCGGGCATACGCAGTGCTTCAATGGTCATGAGATCACCTCCCATACTCGTCCACGCCAAACCCGTCACGGCGCCAATTTCCGGTTCCTGTTCCGCCTCTTCCTTGCTGAAGCGCGGTGCCCCCAAAATCTCTTCGATGCGCGGAAGAGACATCTCCCACAGTGATTCATGCCCATCGGCTTTGGCGCGCGCGCGCTTGCGCAGCAGGGACGCGAGGGATCGCTCCAACGTGCGGAGGCCTGCCTCCCGCGAATAGCGGCTGGTGATAAAGCCGAGTGCCGCTTCGGCGATATGGATGTCGTCAACAGTCAGTCCGTGATCGGCCAGCAGTTTCGGCATGAGATAGCGCTGGGCGATCTCAACTTTCTCTTCGATCGTGTAGCCGGCAATACGGATCACTTCCAGGCGATCGCGGAGCGGACCTGGAATGTCGTGGAGGCTGTTGGCGGTGCAAATGAACAGGACACTGGAAAGATCGAACGGCAAGTTGAGGTAGTGATCGACGAAACTGGAGTTCTGCGATGGATCCAACACCTCGAGCATGGCCGCAGTGGGGTCGCCCGCGCTGCCACCATTGGTCATCTTGTCGATCTCATCGATCATGATCACCGGATCGCGCACCGCGACGCGTCGCAACGCTTGTAACAAGAGTCCGGGCATCGCGCCAACGTAGGTGCGGCGATGACCGCGAATTTCCGCTTCGTCGCGCACACCGCCCACCGAGATCCGATAAAACTGACGGCCAATCGCTGCGGCGATGGCTTCGCCCAACGACGTCTTGCCCGTTCCCGGCGGACCCACGAAACAGAGAATCGGACCACTGGGATCCCCGCCGCGCAATTTGCGCACGGCCAGATACTCCGTGATGCGTTCCTTCGCTTCGTCGAGTCCGTAATGTCGATCCTCGAGCGCCGCTTCGACGCGCGACAAGGTGATTTCCTGGTCGTCGGCTGTCCGCGCATTCCAGGGCAGCGCCAGCACCCAGTCCAGGTACGTGCGAATGACCTGATATTCGCTGGACGCTGGCGACAGCATGCGCAGACGTTCCGTTTCCCGACGCGCCTCGTGTTCGACCTTCTCCGGGAGCCTGGCGTCGTCGATTTTGCGCAGCAGTTCGACCGATTCCTTTTCGTTGGGATCGGCTTCACCGAGTTCGGTCTGAATTGCGCGCAGCTGCTGGCGCAAGTAAAACTCGCGCTGGTGCTGCTCGATCTTGATTTCCGTCTGCTTCTTCACGTCGTCCATGACGCGCGCCCGCGCCACCTCGCGTTCCAGACGCGACAGGATGAATCGGATGCGTTGGCCGATATCCAGACGTTGCAGCACTTCTTCCTTGTCGACGATGCGGAGATTCATGTTGGTGGCCGCGAGGTCCGCGAAGCGCCCCGGATCGGACACATTCATTTTCAGAATCTGCGGCACCTCATTGGGAATGCGTTCCACCAGGTCCGCCAGTGTTTCAGCGGCCGTCACGGTGCGCGCCACCAGTTCGTCCAGTTCCGACGCGTCCGCCGGCGTTTCCCGGGCGCCCTGCACCTGCGCGATCGCGTACGGCATGACTTGATCGATGGCGTCGATCGTGATACGCCGCAGTCCCTGTAGCGTGATCTGGATCGTTTCTCCCGGCAGATTGATGCGTTCGTGCACCCGGGCCGCAACGCCCACGCGTCCAACAAATTTGTGTGGATCCACGGCGTCATCGCCATCGCCGGATGCCACGACTAAGGCGACTATCAATCCCGACTCTTCGTGGGCCCGCAGCAACGCCAGATTTTCGGGCGCACCCATTTGCACGGCGATTGTACCCAGCGGGTACACGATCGTCGAACGCAGCGCCATCAACGGCAGCGTCGGGGGCAGCTCGGCGCGGAGGATCTCTTCTTTCCGCTGGCCGCGGGGCATGGCAATGGCCGGGAAACGCGGATTGGATGACGACACAGGAGGGGAGCGAGAGTGGCGAGCGTGATCTTCAGGGGAACTTACCGTGTCCTGGGTCACAGGTAACGTGTGTTTCCGACGCAAGTTGCGCTCCCGGAGGCCCCTTTCGTCACCCCCCGGGCACGATTGAGTGGACGCAACCTTGGACGCAACCTTGGACGCAACCGTGGCGTGTCAGTCGCGTCGCTGCGGTTGTACCGACCGTTGGCGACCGTTAGCCTTTCCAGACTATGTTCGACGAACTATCTGACAAACTCGGCAACGTCTTCGCGAAGCTGCGCGGGCGCGGCGTACTGACCGAAGCCGACATCAAGGACGGCCTGCGCGAAGTACGTCGTGTCCTGCTGGAAGCCGACGTGAATTTCGCCCTGACCCGCGAGTTCCTCGAGCGGGTCGAGCAGAAGGCCATCGGCGTACTCCAGATCAAGTCGATCCAGCCAGCGCAACAGCTGGTGAAGATCGTCCACGACGAACTCACCGCGATGCTGGGCGAGCGCCGCGAGGGGCTCAAGATCAGTACCGTGCCGCCCACAATCGTGATGATGGTCGGGCTGCAGGGTTCGGGAAAAACGACCACCGCCGGCAAACTCGCTCGGCGGTTGGTGGCGGAGGGCAAATCGACGCGCCTGGTGGCCGCCGACGTCTATCGCCCCGCCGCTATCGATCAGCTGGAGACACTGGGCCGTGCGCTCAACGTGCCCGTGTATGCGGATCGCACCACACAGGACGTGGTGAAGATCGCCAAAGCGGGCATCGATCAAGGTGTCCGCGCCCGTGAGCGCGTGGTGATCATCGACACCGCCGGACGATTGCAGATTGACAGCGACATGATGGATGAGCTCAAGCGGCTCAAGGCCGCGATCAAACCGGACGAGATCCTGCTAGTCGCCGACGGCATGACGGGTCAGGACGCCGTGAAGATCGCACAGGGGTTCAATGACGCGCTCGACGTCACGGGCGTGGTGCTGACGAAGCTCGATGGCGATGCGCGTGGTGGCGCTGCGTTGTCCATCTACGGTGTGCTGAAAAAGC
>JANLVM010000391.1:0-2504 GCA_031364015.1 Gemmatimonadaceae bacterium | reverse complement strand
GGCCCATGGGTGATCTGCTACCGAGCGGTCCAATCGATCGCAGCATCGATACGGTCAAGCTCCGACACGCAGTCGACGCGGCATTCGCGACGCCGTCAGGGTTGACCGCGGGCTTTGTAGTCGTTTATAAGGGTGTGATCGTCGCAGAACGCTACGCCAATGGTGCGAACAAGGACATGCAACTCGAAAGCTGGTCGATGGGCAAGAGCATCACGGGCACGCTCATCGGCATGCTCATCCAGCAGGGGGCGCTTCGGCTGGAGGATCCCGCGCCGGTTCCCGAGTGGTATAAAACACCCAACGACCCGCGTGCGCGTATTCGCGTGATGGACGTGATGCGGATGTCGAGCGGTCTTCGCATGAGTCGCGGCAGTCCGGAAGACCTTCCGGGATACCACGATCATGATCTCATCTATACGGGCGCCATCGACGCGTTTGAGTTCGCGACCACACGACCACTCCAGTTCGAGCCGAACACGTTCGGGCGTTACCGCAATTCCGATCCGATGACGCTCGGGCTGATCATCCGCGACGCCGTGCGGAAGCGCGGTGAAGACTATCTCACGTGGCCACAACGCGCGCTCTTCGACAAAATCGGGATTCGCCGTCAGGTGCTGGAGACCGATCCGTACGGAAACTTTCTCCTCAGCGGATACGACTATGGCACGGCGCGCAACTGGGCGCGCCTCGGGCTCTTGTATCTGAACGACGGAATGTGGAATGGCGAACGTTTGCTTCCGGAAGGATTCGTACGGTTTGTCTCCACACCGGCGCCCGCGTGGCGCGACTCGACGTACGGGGGCATGGTGTGGGTAAATGCAGGCGGACAGTCGAACGTGCCGCGCGATGCATTCACGTTTCGCGGTGCGGGAGGACAGGAAACGTATGTGGTGCCATCGCGTGATCTGGTGGTGGTGCGCATGGGTCATTTTCCAGGCGCGCGCACTGGCGCCGCAGACCTGCAGAACGCACTCGCGCTGTTGACCGAAGCGATACCGGCGCGTACGGCGCGCCCCTGAGCAACTCGCGGCGCATCCGGTGAGCACCGCACGGCTGGCATCTTTGAGCTCCACGGCGGCCGTGGTGGAGAGGCGACACGTCGCAGCCCCATAAGGGCGAAGCGTCCAAACGCGATCGGTCAAATGTTGCACTTAACCGATCACCATTGCGCTTTTGCCCTGATAGCGTGGTTGCCGTTGTCAAATCAACGTTCCGGTGCGAGTCCCAGCAAACCATGGCGCTATGTGCACGAGGGTACCCGACTGATGGTAGCTCCAATTCGCTGGGGTGTACTCGGCGCGGCAAGCATCGCCGTGCGCACCGTGATCCCTGCCATTCAACGCAGTCACTCCGGTGTGGTGTCGGCGATCGCCTCACGCGATCTCGGGAAAGCGCGACAGGCCGCCAACGCGCTGGGTATTGAACGGGCGTTCGGTTCGTACGAGGAGCTGCTCGAAGACCCAAACATCGACGCCGTCTATAATCCGCTGCCTAATCACCTGCACGTACCGTGGACCATTCGCGCCATGGACGCGGGGAAGCACGTACTGTGCGAGAAGCCAATCGCACTCTCCGCGTCTGAAGCGCGATCGTTGCTGGCCGTGCGTGATCGTACAGGCATGCAGGTGTGCGAGGCATTCATGGTGCGCTCACACCCGCAGTGGCAGACGGTTCACGCGCTGATCGCGTCGGGACGCATCGGTGCGCTGCGATTGATCACGGGACACTTCAGCTACTATCGCGTTGATCCCGATGATGTACGCAGCAAGCCAGAGTGGGGCGGAGGGGCGTTGATGGATATCGGATGCTATCCCATCACCTTGTCTCGTTGGCTCTTTGGCGCGCAGCCGGAATCTGTTGTCGGTCAGTACGAGCTCGATCCCACGTTTCGCGTGGATCGGCTCGGGGGCGCGCTCATGCGATTCCACGGTGGACAGGCGACCTTCACCTTCTCGGGACAACTGGTGCCGCATCAGCGCATGCAGATCTTCGGCACCACCGGTCGTATCGACGTGCCGATCCCGTTCAATGCGCCGCATGACAGGCCTACCGTCGTTCGCGTAGACAGTGGGCGAGAATTGGGGGCACTCGGCGAGTCCATCGAAATCCCCGCAGCCGATCAGTACGCGCTGCAAGCTGATGGGTTTGCAGCAGCCGTCCGTGGTGACGGTGAGATGCCAGTGTCACTGGAGGACTCGATCGCCAATATGGCGGTGATTGATGCGGTGGTCCGATCGGCATCGTCAGGACGCTGGGAGACGCCGCACTGACCGCGGCGCGGGGAACTCCAGCGCCGTGCCGCTGCTCACGAGCCAATCGAATACCGCACGCACCCTTACCTGACGCTAGTCGCAGACCCCTGTGCCCCGAGGTGGCCGATGCCCGCCTTTTTCAGATTAGCCGCGGAGAAGAAGAAGCTGACCGACGGATCGCGATGCTTGAAATCGAAACCGGAGTCGACGAGATACTTCCGCGCGGTCTTCTTCAGGTTGTCGAGATAGGTC
>JANLVM010000364.1:0-1550 GCA_031364015.1 Gemmatimonadaceae bacterium | reverse complement strand
GCGATGCCGGGCGCGAGCGCTTGGGCGCGCCGCGCCGAATATTCGAAATCAGGATCATCGACATTATCGGCGTATCGCTTGTCCGGATCGTGAATGTCCGAGGCCCAGAAGCGGCTGTAGAGGAGCGCCTGTTCGACGGGGTCGGCTGGCAGTGTCTCGTCGTAAAGCGCGCGCACAGCCTTGGCGAAATCGTCCGGCGGATTGGGCCGATCGAAGTAGAGCCAATCGCCGATGCTCTTGGTCGCGCCGAACCAGTGACCCGATGTCGCAACAACCTCGCGGGCGAAGATTTGGATGGTCGGCAGAAGTTTCGGGACAATGAGGTTGCGAAGGTCGCTGGCAACATGGTCCTGGATGGTCTGACGCAGGTCCGGGTCCATGCGCCAGATATCAAGCAGGTGCTCAAGCGCCCACTTGAAATAGCCGTAGAGCGTGTCGTGGTCGGCGGGGTGCCATTCAGCGGCAAAAGGTTCGGCGCCGACCGGCTCGAACTCGGTCGAGCGGGAGAGATAGGTCTCGACCATCGCGCCTAGCGCCTCGACGCATATGCGTCTGATCCGGAAATCGTACTCCTCCAGCGCCTCTGAAAGAGCGTCACGCCGATGGCGATCGTCGGCTTGGGTTCCTGCCAACGCGACGTGGAAGAGCTGCCGCATCAGGTCGACGATGGGCGGCGAGCCCTCCGTGCTGGCGACAGCAGCGAGGCGCAGCACCATCCTCGCAGCCGGCTTGAAGCTCGACTTGCGAGAGGCGAGGAGACGGAGGGAGTCGAACAGACCGTCCGTGACGGGGATCGCGGCCAGATCGTCGAGTGGCATCTGAGTGATGGCGAAAAACAGAGCGGACCCTATGGCATCGGGCGCAACATGCATGAATGCTGGAAGATACTCGGCGGCGACGGGCCCGAGCAGGTCGTGGGCATCCTTAAAAGGACCGCGCAGCAGGGCGTGTACGACGTCGCCCAGCGTACGCGATCGGGCGAGGAAGCGCCAACGCGCGAGCATCGCGCTGCGATGGTCCGGTGACGCGCGATCGAGGAAGTCGATCAGGGTCGACGGGCGCAGATAGTCGAGGCGTCGCTGCGCCAGAAAGTCGGCGATCGGTCGGGGTTGAGCGTTCATGGTGCCATGGTTACGGTCAACGAGGTGCTTGCCCGCAGCGATGACGAGATTCTCGTACATCAGCTCGCCCTTCATATGGACGAGGGTCTCGGAGAGTTCGTCAAACCCAGCCGGATTCTCGTCGGGCGCGAGCCGCTCGAACAGAGACAGGCATTCGAGCGCGCGAACCGTGTCACGCTCGACCTTGGCAGCACCGAGGATTCGCTCTGCAACATCGTCGGCCGATTTCAGGATACCCAGTTTGCCATAGCTCTCTGTCGCCAGCACCGCGATGCGCGGGAAGCCGTCGCAAAGTGTGGCGATATAGTCGATCTCGTCAGCTCTCGCTTTGCGGAGGCCGGCCTTGAGGATGCCGCGAATCGTCTCCCTATCAGCCTGAGTAGGCCGGATCATCTGGCAATAGTCGTCGTAATCGCGGCCATCGGCGCC
>JANLVM010000347.1:0-23819 GCA_031364015.1 Gemmatimonadaceae bacterium | reverse complement strand
GCACCGTGGCGGGCAATGCCCGACAGGAACTTGAGGCCAAATCCGGTCAACCGGTTGTCAGTGGTGAGGACTACCTCAGCCCATCCAAGACGCTCACAACGCGAAAGACGCGGAGCGAGAAGTCATGAGCGGCGGCGAACTGATTCTGTACACGGCTGGAGACGGCAGCGCCGTCATCCGGCTCCGTGCTGAGGACGGCACCGTGTGGCTCACGCAGTTGGAGATGGCCGCGCTGTTCGATACCTCAAAGCAGAACATCGCGAAGCACCTCAAGGCCATCGTTGCCGAGGGCGAGCTATCCCCCGATTCAGTTGTCAACCAATGGTTGACTACTGCGGCCTGTCAACCAATGGTTGACTACTACTGCGGCCGACGGCAAGAAATACAGGGTTGGCCATTACAATCTTGATGCGATCCTCGCTCTCGGCTACCGCGTGCAATCCCCCCGGGGCACGCACGGAAGGCTGCTCAAGTCGTTGGTCGACAGTTGCGCCTGGAACTGGTATAGCGATATGAATCGCCCCGGGATTTGAGGAGACGTGGATTTTGAATGGCCAGCGTGACGTGCTACAGCAGCGTGCCGAGAAATCGCTGGGCTGACGCCAGTCGAATACGGTCGTCCGTCACGCTGTCCCGATCACCGCGCAGCTGAATCTGCCACGCGTCGGCCGAGGGAAACCGCTGCTTGAGGTAGCGCAGCGCGGGTGACGCCGAAGTGGCCGTGAGTTTCGCCTCAACCAGCAGAATGGGCTCTCGTCGTTCGACCACCACGAAGTCCACCTCTCGCCCATCCACATCGCGAAAGTAACGCAGCTCGAGTTCGCGACCGAGCGTGTCGTGCTGAAAGTGTACCCACTTGAGCAAATGCGACGCGACAAGATTCTCAAAGCGCGCACCCTCGTCGGGGACAATGCTCCAATCGACGTGATAGTGCTTCTGCTCCTTCTTGACGGCACGCAGTCGCGGTGCGCCGAATGGTGCGAGGCGAAAGATGGCGTAGAGTCGCTCGAAGATATCCAACCATCGGGATACGGTCTGGTGGTTGAGATCGAGGTCTTCACGCAGCGCGTTGCGCGAGAGCGGGCTGCCCACGCGCTCCGGCAACGCCAGCATGAGTTGCTCCATGGCCCCCAAGTCGCGCACGCTTTCCAGCGACGTGACCTCATCGCGAATCAGACGACTGCGGTACTCGATGGCCCATCGTTTGGCGCGCACCGCGGACGCGCCGAGGAACGGTTCGGGGAATCCACCCAGCACGAACAACGCCTCCATGTCCGCTGCACTGGTCAGGCCCAACTCGGCGACGCTCAAGGGGTGCAGCCGCAGGTAGTGGTAGCGACCCTGCAGCGAATCTCCTCCAAACCGATAGAAGTCGAGTCTTGCGCTGCCGGTAACAAGAATCTCGCGATCAGCGCCATGCTCATCGTAAAGACCCTTCAGAAAGCCGCGCCACCTGCGGTTCTTGTGCAGTTCGTCAAATGCCCATCGAGGCGTATTGGGCAGTTCTCGACGCAAGATGCGTTCGCGGTGCGCGGGGATATCCCAGCTCAGATATCCGGTCTGATCCGACAGGAGGCTCTTGGCGAGAGTGGTCTTGCCCACCTGCCTCGGCCCACCCACGAACACCATCTTCTCGCGTAAGTCCGCTTCCACCTGATCCTGGAGGTATCTGCGCATGGCTTGAGTTTATTACTATTAATCGTGAAAAACAAGCAAGTATTTCACGATAAGCCGTAAACAGACCGACTTCAGATCACACCGGTGACGGCAAGGACCGCCCTGTTCGACTAGGCAATACTTGCCCCTGTGGCCGATATGGTGGCTCATTCAACGCGGTCATCTTGACCGAGCTGGTACGGGGAAATATTTGCCTGCTAATGTTTTAAGTCGTTGTGATGACAGTGCTTAAGATCACGAAATTCAAATAGAGAGAACTGTTGGTCCGCCAAATCCCGTAGCTGGCCCAACCATTGCTTTTCAGGGAAGCGAGATCGTTCGCCCTCTTTCCCCGGATACCGCCGATGCTCTTCGGATTCATCGATCGCGTCACCTCGGCCCCGTCACTCAAGACGGCGCTCGACCGCAGTGTCGAGCGGTCGCGCGGCATCGCCGATCGGGTCAGCAAAGCCTCGCTCCAAAACAGCGACGGGTTCTCGCTCGAGGCCACCGGAAAGAACGCGGCGCAGAACGCCAACCCTGTAAATGTCGAAGACGAGATGATCGCGCTGGCGGACGAACAAATCCGCTTCCTTGCGACCGCCCGTCTGCTCGAGAAAACCTACGCCAGCTTACGCGGCGCCATCAAAGGTACGTCCGTCTGATGCCGATCGATCCGATGCGGCGCCCTGGGTTGCTCCCAATTCCGTCGCAACCGATGGTGCGCCCGATGTTCAAATCGCTGGGCATCGCCGGCAGCGGTTTGTCGGCGCAGCGGCAGCGGATGGAAACCATCGCGCAGAATATCGCCAACGCCGACGTCACACGCGGCGCCGACGGTCAACCGTTCAAGCGTCGCGAAGTGGTGATGGAAGCCTCGACCGCACAGAACGCCGTGTATGGAGAACAGGGCAATGGTGCGGGTACGGCCGCCGGCAACGGCGTGTTCGGTTCGAATCCGTTCACCATGCCATCACCCCGCAGCGATGGCGCCAAGTCCATTGAAGTGCCAGTGCTGCAGTACCGCGCAGACAACGCAGGACCCGGACCGAACGGCGGAGAGTACGGCGTTCGCGTCGCCGGGATTGCCGAGGACCAAGGTGAAGGCCGCCTTGTTTACGAACCCGGCCATCCCGATGCGAACGCCAGCGGCTACGTGCGCTATCCCGACATCGATACCACACAGGAACTCGTGAAGCTCATGGATGCGAAACGCCTCTATGAAGCCAACGCGGCGGTGTTCCAGACCGCCAAATCGATCCTTCGCGCCTCTCTCGATATCTGAAATCAACTGATCGACGCACGGCGGGTCCGGGAATCGGTGTGACGTCCTCCTCCTCCTCTTCCTCTCCGATTCCACATCGGTTCCCGGCTCGCCGCGCTTCCTCTCTCTCTACATCATGAGCATTAACGGCATCACAAACCCGCTTCTTTCGAGCCTCGGCGCTCTTGGTCGACCGGATACCACCCGGCCCACCAACGATCGCGCCGGCTCCGCGCCAAACGCGGCAGTTATCGCGGCCGCAAATGCGCGCGCGGCGCTCAAGCCGCAAGCGCCCATCGCCGGTCAGGGCGCGACGCAGAGCGCAGTCCCCGCCGAAGCACCGGCAGGCACTGATCCGGCGCTCTGGAGCGTGCTCACCGCCGACGAACGGAACTTCTTCGCCAAAACCGCAGCACTCGGCCCACTCACGTACGGTCGCATCAAGGCCGTTTCGCATCCTGCAACGCCAGCGGCGCGCGGTGTGCGCCTCGACGTTCGCGCCTGATCTCCGGAGCCTCCATGCAGCCGCGCATCGATCAAGTCACTCGCTCGCTTTCCGATCTCATTGGACGGGACACCGGCGCGAAACAGGTGCCAGTCATCACCGAAGGCGACAACTCCTTCGGTAACACGCTCACGCGTGCCATCAATGAAGTCTCCGACGCGCGTGACAAGAGCGGTGATCTGACGCAGCGCTTTGCAGCAGGCGAGAACGTCGAACTGCATCAGGTGATGGCGGCCAGTGAAGAAGCCGGTCTCGCGCTCGATCTCCTCATCGAGATGCGCAACAAAGTTGTCGAGGCCTATCGGTCCGTGATCTCCATGCAGTCCTGAACCCGCAATACCTGTCATGGCGTCTTTCGCAGATTCACTCTTTGGTCGCATGAGCGGTGGTCGTCAGGTCGCGATCATCGCCGTCGGCGTGATTGTCACCGGCGCCGTGTTTGGCGTGTCGCGATGGGCCACGCAACCCACCATGGTGCCGCTCTACGCCGACATGCCCGTCGGTCAAGTCAAGAAAGTGACGGACAAGCTGACGGAGTTGGGCATCGCGCACGAACTCGATGTCACCGGCACCACGGTTTTGGTCGCCAGCTCGGACATGGTGAAAGCGCGCGTCGATCTGGCGGCCGAAGCCATGCCCGGTGATGGACGCCCCGGTCTTGAACTGTTCGACAAGCCCTCGTGGGGCATGACGGACTTTACGCAAAAGGTCAACTATCGTCGCGCACTCGAGGGGGAACTTGAGCGCACGATTGGGAAGATGAAGAACATCGAGGCCGTGCAGGTGCACCTGGCGCTCGAAGACGACCGCCTGTTCAAAGAGAGCGAACGTCACTCGAAGGCATCAGTGACGCTGACGATGGCCGGTGGCGACGCACCCAAGGCCGAGACCGTCCAAGGCATCGCCAGTCTCGTCGCCAGCAGTGTGGGCGGACTCGATCCGGAACACGTCACCATCGTCGATTCGCGTGGTCAGGCCTTGACGATGCAAGACGAAGGCTCGATGGCCGGATTGACCAGTCGGCAGCTTGCCGTGCAACGCGAAGTCGAGACGTACATGGAACAGAAGGCGGACCGATTGCTGTCGAGCCTCGTGGGCGCGGGTAACGCGCGCGTGCAGGTGTCGGCGTCGATCAACTTCGACAAGGTCGAGCGCACGACACAGGCGGTCGACCCGGACAAGCAAGCATTGGCGACCGAGCAGAAGTCGGAAGTGACTCCGAGTTCCCCGCAGCAAGGCGCGGGATACACGCAGACCGCCACCTCGTACGAGAACACACGCAGCACGGAAAACTTCAGCGGTGCGATCGGCAACCTGAAGAAGCTCACGGTCGCCGTGCTCATCGCCGACAAGGTCACGCGCGCGCCTGGTGCCGATACCAGTGCCAAGGCTGCGGCGGTTCCACCTACCATCACCGCGCGCACACCAGACGAGATCACCCGCATTGAAACGCTCATGCGCAATGCGCTGGGCGTCGACTCGAGCCGCGGCGACATGATCTCCGTGGTGAGCGCGCCGTTTGACATTCCCGTCCCGCTGATCGTTCGGCAGGATTCCGTGCCGACGCCCGACATGATCACGCGGTTACAGTCCAATCCGAAACCGCTGGTGGCCGTGGCCGCACTGATCGTGCTCCTCGTCATTGCCGTGCTGACGTTGGGCGCGCTCAAACCGAAGAAGGGTGCATCGCTACAAGCGGGCAACTCGCGCACCTTGCCACCGAACGCCAACTATCCGGAACTGCCGGCCTCGTCGCAGATGCAGGCGGCGCTCAACGCGTCGCGCGACATGGAGCAGAGGCAGGCGGATGAGCGACGCCAGGTCATCCTGCCGCCAACAACGACGAATGCCGAACGCGAACAAGCCATGGCCACTGTCGATCAACGCCCTGACGCAGCAATCCGCGTCACGCGCGGCTGGCTTCGCACCTGACCGACTGACCGAACCGCTCGATGTCAACCGCACTCGCACGTAACAGCACCGATCGCTACGCCCCTGATCGTCTCACCGGACGTCAAAAGGTGGCGATCGTGTGCATGGCACTCGGCACCGAATACGCCGCCAAGCTGACCACTGGCCTCACTCCGGACGAGGTGGAGATTGTGGCCATGGAAGTGGCGCAGCTCGATCGCGTCCCTCCCAGCACGGTAGATGCGATCCTCGCCGAGTGGCTGGAACTTACGCTGGGTATCGACTCGCTGAGCACCGGCGGCATGGAGTTCGCGAAGGATGTACTGGAAGCCGCCTTCGGTGAAGCCAGAGCCGCGCAGATTCTCACGCGCATACAAACACAGCTGACCGACAGCGACCGGTTCGGTCGATTGCGCCACGCCGATCCGCAGCAGCTCAGCAACACGTTGCGCGGCGAGCATCCGCAAACGATCGCACTCATTCTCGCGCATCTGGATCCGGGGCATGTGGCCGCCATCCTGAAAGAAGTCGATTCGGCGCTCAGTGGCGACGTGATGTTTCGCATGGCGAAGATGGACAAGGTGTCGCCCGAAATGGTGTTACTCGTGGAGCGCGCGATTGGCACCGAGGCTGACATGTCGTTCTCGCAGACGATGAGCCAGGTGGGCGGTCCAGCCGCCGTCGCGGCCGTGCTAAACCTGCTCAGCAGTTCGCTTGAGAAAGAAGTGCTGGATCTGCTCAGTGAGCGGGATCAGCAGCTCAGCGACCAGATCAAGAATCTCATGTTCGTGTTCGAAGACCTGTCTGCGCTCGACGATAAGTCGCTGCAGCGCCTGCTCCGCGAAGTTGACGTCAAACAGCTGGCGCTGGCGCTCAAGGCGACCAGTCCGGAGCTCAAAAGCAAGATCATGGGCACCATGTCGCAGCGCGCCGTCGCTGGCCTCAAGGAAGAGATCGAATTCCTGGGCCCGGTCAAGATGCGCGACGTCGAAGCCGCGCAGTCGGACATCGTCTCCAAGGCGCGGGCGCTTGAAGAAACCGGTGAGATCGTGATGAGCACCGGGACCGACGATGTCATCGTCTGACGGCGCGCGGATGATCATGCAGGCGACGCCCTGGACGCTCGATGAGCTACCCGTGCCCGACATCGTCCCGATGTCGGATGCGCCGTCACGCCTCGAGTTGGCGTCCGGCATCGATGTGCATGCGCACTTCGCCGCCGAGCGCACGCGATTGGAAGCCGATGCGTACGCGCGCGGCGTGCAGGATGCCGAACGGGCGGCCCGCGCTGCCGGAGATGCACGTCTGGCGTCGGCGCTCAGTGCGCTGAGTGAGTCCATCGCGTCGGTGCAATTGCACACAACACGTTGGACCGCCAACACCGAAGAGAACATCGCGGCAATCGCCGTCGCCGTCACGCGCCACATCGTGGAACGTGAGGTCACCGTCGATCACACCATCGTGCGTGATCTGGTGCAGCGCGCGCTCTCGCACTTCCCGATCGATCAAACGATCACGGTGCGACTACATCCCGACGATGCCGAAACGTGCAGCAGCGCCGCCATGGCGGACAGCGCTGGACGGGTGAAGGATGTGAGATGGATCGCCGATCCGCACATCATCCGCGGTGGCTGCCTGGTGGAAGGACGTGAGCGCATTATTGACGGACGGGTCGACACCTCACTCGAACGGGCGTATCGCAGTATCGGGCAGGTGCAGGCATGACGCTGTCCATTCATGCCGATCCGATGTTTGGCGTCGCCTTTGCGCCGGCGGTCGAGTCGATGCTGGAACGACTCGATCCCAGCGATCGGTTTGCGACGTACGGTCGGGTCACCCGTGTTGTGGGACTCGTGCTTGAGGCGACGGGACTCGACGTCGGACTGGGCTCGCTCTGTCGCATTACCAGTCACTCGCGTGATCGTTCGGTGCTCGCCGAGGTCGTCGGCTTTCACGAGCGCGGCGTCCTGCTCATGCCCCTCGGTGAACTGGACGGTCTGCATCCGGGCAGCTCCGTCCAGCCACTGGGTCGCACCTTTGGCGTTGATGTGGGTCCCGGTTTGCTGGGACGCGTGCTGAATGGGCTCGGTCATCCGATCGATGGCAAAGGCAAGGTGGATGTCGTCGCGCGCGTGCCGCTGGCAGCCGAACCGCCGAATCCGTTGGAGCGTCAAACGATCGACCGGCCGCTGGAAACAGGCGTGCGGGCGATCGACGGACTGCTCACCATTGGTCGCGGCCAACGCATCGGTATCTTCTCGGGGTCTGGAGTCGGCAAGAGTACGATGCTGGGCATGATCGCGCGCCACGCGCAGGCGGACGTCAACGTCATCGCGCTGCTCGGCGAACGCGGTCGTGAAGTGCGCGACTTCATTGAGAATTCACTGGGTCCGGAAGGACTCGCCCGCTCGGTCGTCATTGTCGCCACGGGCGATCAGGCCGCGCTGATTCGTGCGCGCGGCGCGCTCGTTGCGACCGCGATCGCTGAGTACTTCCGCGATCAGGGGAAGCAGGTGCTGCTGATGGTTGACTCGGTCACGCGTGTGGCCATGGCGTGGCGCGAAATCGGTCTTGCGACCGGCGAGCCGCCAACCACAAAGGGCTATCCGCCATCGGTGTTCGCGGCGTTGCCACGGTTATTGGAACGCGCCGGAAATGCTGCGAAGGGTGGCATTACCGGGATCTACACAGTGCTGGTCGACGGCGATGACTTCAATGAACCCGTCGCCGACGCCGCACGGTCGATTCTCGACGGTCACATCGTGCTCACACGGCGCTTGGCGGCGCAGAACCATTTTCCGGCCATCGATGTGCTCGAGTCGAAAAGTCGCGTGCGTGATCATATCGTCAACGACGTGCAGCGGCGTGCGGGAAGCGCGTTGTTGCGACTCGAGGCCGCGTATCGGGAGAAGGAAGACCTGATCATGGTCGGCGCCTATCAGAAAGGAAGCGATCCGTACGTGGATGCCGCAATCCAGTATCGCGAGCGCGCGCTGCAGTTCCTGCAGCAACGCCCCGACGAGATCTCGCACTACGGTGACACCTATGCCGCACTCGCGAAGATCGCGGACGCCATTGAGTTGGCTGTGGTCCGCCGCTGATGTTCAACTTTCGACTGCAACGGATCCTTGAGCTGCGCGAGAAGGCCGAGCAGGCCAAGGCGCGCGCGCTCGCGACCGCGCAGGACGCCGCCGAACTGGCGCGTCGTGACCGCGACGCCCTGGTCGACCTGCACGCGACGTCGCGCGCCGAAGTCGATGCGGCGCAGCGTTCAGAGCCACGCATCGGACATCTGAGACAGCTCGGCTTGGTGCTCCAGTCGCTGGATCAGCGACTCGAGACGGCCGGCGAAACGGTGCGCGCGGCCGACGAGGTGGTTGACGGTGCGCAGCAATTGCTGGATACCGCGTCGCGCGATCGCCGCGTTCTCGATCGCCTGAAAGTGCGACACACCGATCAGTGGCGCGTCGAAGAAGCGCACAAGGATCGCCTGGGCATGGACGAAATCGCACTCTCGCGCTACTCGCGCAATGCCGAAGCGCGCTCCATCAACGAAGCAACATCACGAACTCGCGCCGACGACGGGCCGAGCCAATCTCCCCGAAACGATAGTACGACGTCATGAAGAAGCTACTCATCCCCGTGCTCATTGCAGTCCTCGCCGGTGTCGGCGGTGGCTCGGGATTCGCCTACATGCGCGCGTCGAAATCCTACGTGACCGACTCGACGCAGCGCGCCGACAGTGTGAAAGCGCACCCGCCCGCGACGCCGGATTCTGTGGTGCACGACTCGACGGCCCACGCCACGTCCGAGGTGCATGAACCCGCGCCCACCGTGGACGCCACGCCAGCGACTCCCGCCGATAGCATTCGCGCACTGGAGTCAGCGCGCGCGGCATTGCGTGGCGCGACCAAGGGGCTTCCCGACGCGACCGCCGCGCTGCACACGGCACCGGCCAATCCGAAACCGGCACCGGCCAATCCGAAGCTGGCAGCACCAATCGTGCAATCCGAACCGATCAAGCCAAGCGGTTCCACGGCGGTGGTCGCCGGCATCTTACGCGAGGCGCGCAACGAGGCCATGAGCACCGCGCTGCCAGAGCAGCGGCTCGCCAAGATCTTCGCGGCGATGTCCGCCAAGGACGCCGCGAAAGTCATGGAGCATATGCCGGATTCTGATGTGCGTTCGATACTCGCCATGATGAGCGATCGCACCGCCGCCGCCGTGCTTTCGCAGTTTCCGGCCGTTCGCGCGGCTGCCATCACCAAGGGCGCTGTTCGCGCCCCGGAGTCCAAGCCATGAACGTCAATACGGTGTTCACGCCTCGCGCCCCTTTCCGTCTGGAACACGTGACTCGCTCCGACGTGGCGCCTCGTATCGATGATCAGAATGAGTCGACCGGCATGCAGGAGCAGCGCGCGCCGACGCGCACCGAATTCTCGGCGCTCATGGCGTTGTTGGCCGGTGCCGGAACCACGGTGCGCGTTGATCTGCTGCGGCAGGTGCCCGCCGAGGGTGTGTCGCTGCTCGACAAGATGCTGGACGGGTCTGCGCTCGACGCGGACGCAACCGGCGATAGTGCAGTGAGCGCGAGTACGTCCGACAGCGCGCTGTTGGCATCGTCACAGCGCGCCGTCGATCATCTGCGGTACGGCATCGTGAAGGAGGATCCCGGTGTCAGCGACGAGAGTGCGGACCGTGACGCGCTCACGCTCGCGCTGGGTGGTGCGAGCGGTCCGTCGCGCCCACGCATCGGTGACGATCACGCGCACCTCAACGAGGTGATCGGGCGGATAGTGTCGCGTCGCGGGACATCGGTGGACCAATTGAAGGCGCGTGGCGACAACGAGGCTGCGGACGTTCGTGCCGCGCTCGATGCGCTCTTGGCACAGGCCGGCACGCCGGTGGGACTTGAGCTCGCGGGCGCGGTCGACCCGGCGGCCGTGCGCGCCGCCGCGGCTCTGGCGAACGCCAAGGTTGTCTCGGCCGCTGACAACTCCACACCGGTACGCGACGTCGACGCGCTGGCGCCCGAGCTGCGTCATAAGCTTGCGCGCGTCATTGAGCGCATGAAAGGGGAGTATGGCCACGACGTGAGTGTGGTAGAAACCGCGCGATCGCAGGAGCGGCAGGACTTCCTGTATGAGCAAGGACGTTCGCGTGCCGGTGCGGTGGTCACGTGGACACGCGACTCCGCGCACACGCGTGGTGACGCGGTTGATGTGATCGTCGATGGCAAGTGGAGCAACGCCGATGGGTTTGCACGCTTGCAGCGCATTGCCAAAGAGGAGGGGCTTCGGACGTTGGGCATCCGCGATCCTGGTCATCTCGAGCTCGAATCACCTGGTCGGCCGATTGAGGGCGCGACCATAAGCAGTGCGTCAACGCGGCGCGAGGGGATGGTACCGGCTATCGCGACTGCGGCGGGCCAACCCGGTGTGGCGCGCGTGGCAGGTCTCGCTGGTGTGGCCAGTATCGCGCGCGTCGCTGATGGTGGGCGCTCGCGTGGTATCGATCGCAGCTCGGCGCCGGATACCGGAATGTCGGAGGCGACTGGCACCATCCCCAGTGCGATCGGACCGGCTGGCGAACGCGGACAGGGGAACGCGTTCGGACGCGGTGAACGCGAGACCGATGGTCGTCCGCTCAACGATGGTCACACGTTCGGCGGCGCTCGGCGTGAAACATTCGATGTGACGCAACCCAACGCATTCGGGGCGATTCACACCAACACGTCCATCGCGAACACTCAGTCGACCGACGGCGCCGCAGCGGCGCCTGGCGTCGACTCGGCGTCTCGCGTCGCCGAAGTGGAGCAGGTGCGTGACAGCGCACCGGCGGGCTCCGTCTCGCGAATGACGCTGCACATCGATACGGCCGACGGCGGTCAGGATCGTATTACGGTCGATCTGCGCGGCACAGCGGTCGGCACGCAGATACGCACCGATGTCGAGAGTGCGGAACGTCTCCGCTTACGCACCGCTGAACTGCAGGACGCGTTGGGTCGTCACGGACTCGAAAGCGATAGCGTTCGCATCTCCGGCGCGGCACGAAATGAACTGAACGACGCTGCGCGAATTGTGAGCAGCGAGCGTGACGGGCTGCGGCTTTCCACAGCGCAGCATGGCGCGGCCAATGATAGCGCGACGAATCAAGGGCAGCGTGATCGCACCGCCAATGCTCGTGAATGGGATCGGCCCGAATCGTCTCGGCAGTCGCGTGACGAGCAGCGGGAATCGGCACGACAGGGCGCGGGCCAGCGTGGCCAGCGCGGTACGCCAAACGGGAGCGCCTGATGATCACAGCAGCTCGCACAACCATGTTCGCAGATACGACACCCAACACCACTCCAACGACGATTGGTACAGCAGCCAGTCCACCAAAGGGCGCGCTCGCGCCATCCCAGCCACGCACTTTACCGGCCAACCCAAGTGGGATGGGGCGAGACGAATTCCTCAAGCTGTTGGTCGCCCAGCTCAAGAATCAGGATCCGCTCAGTCCGATGGACGGCAAGGATATGGCGGCGCAGTTGGCGCAGTTCTCGGCGGTCGAGCAACTGATTGACCTCAACGCATCGATGGATGAGTCAAAGGCGGCTGCGGAGGCCACCGCTGAAGCGATCAAGGCGTTGGAAGTGACGCAGAACGAGCGTGCCGATGAACTGGCGCAGCTCATTGAAGGCCAGATGGCGATGTCGACGGTGGGGAAGATCGGCGTAACTACGGGCAACACGCTGTTCGTCGATCGCGACGGTGAGGGTACGATCGTCGTCGACACCGGCACCCTCAAGGGCACGGGTCAAGTCACGGTAACCGACGACACCGGGCAGATCGTGGCGCGTGGCACGATCGCGAAAGTCGGCGTCGGACAGCAGGCGTTTGACCTGCGCGACGTCGCGCTCAATCCACCACTCAAGGGTGGCAAGTACACGTTCAAGTTCGAGGTCGCAACGGATGGCGGCCAGCTGCGGCAAGTAAAGACGTACTCGTCCGGACGGATCACCGGCATGAAGTACGACCAAGGGAATCCCATTCTCATCATCGGTGACTCACTTTCGGTCCCGATGTCGCAACTGACTCAGATCCGCGGCTGACCGCGAACCTCCACGAGGACCATCCAACATGCTTCGCTCGCTTTACGCCGGTGTCTCCGGCCTGCGCAACAACCAAACGCGCATGGACGTGATCGGAAACAACATTGCCAACGTCAATACGGTCGCCTTCAAGGCCGGACGCGTGACATTCAAAGAGGGCTTCGCGCAGCTACTGCAGGGCGCCAGCCGTCCGCCCGGAGACCAGGGCGGCATCAACCCCATTCAGATTGGACTCGGTATGCAGATCGGTTCAATCGATCAGATTTTCAACCAAGGCAATCTGGAAACGACCGGTCTGAACACCGACGTCGCGATCCAGGGTGATTCGTTCTTCGTCGTACGAAAGGGCAATCAGAGCTATTATTCGCGCGCCGGCAACTTTCAGGTTGACGCGTTGGGTCAGATGGTGACGCCAGCCAATGGCTTCATCGTGCAGGGCCGCATGTATGAGAACGGCGCACTGCTGGATGGCATTCGCGACATTCGTCTGCCGTTTGGCCAGAAGGTGTCAGCCAAGCCGACGACAGAGGCCGTGCTTGCCGGCAATCTGAATGCATCGTCACCGGCGTTCCAAGGCAACTTCAACGATCCGCTCGATCGTGCGCTGCCCATCAATGAAAAGGCGTGGACGGAAACACAGATCGCGGTGTTCGATTCGCAGGGCACCAAGCACGACGTGAAGATTCAGCTCTGGAAGACTGGCCAGAACACCTGGGATTGGCAGATCGATCCGCTCGCGTCAGCTACCACACAGGGCTTCCAGACCGATGCGCTCTCTCCGCCATCGGATATCGCGCTGCCTACGCCGCCCGCAGGGTACGAAATCCTTCCGGCCAACGTGCGGGTGACGAGCGCCTCCGGCACCGAATACCAGACGCCGGCCGACTACACGTTCGCGCCGCCGTCCGTGCAGTTCACGGCCAACATGCCGTCGAGTTCCGAGATCAAGATCTCGTACTTCATGAGCCCCACTACAGCGGTGGCTGGCGTGAACAGTGGCACATTCACGTTCGACCAGACCGGCATCATGTCCACGAACACCACCGCGTCGCTCGACTTCGCCGTACCGGGCGCGAGCGCACTGCTCATCGACCTCAAGCTGGCCGGCGGCGTGAACGGCCTCACGCAGTTCGCATCGACCGGTTCGACGGCTGTGCTGCGCGATCAGAACGGATATACGGCGGGCTCGTTGGAAGACTTCGCCATCGATCGCTTCGGACTGATCACCGGATTCTTCACCAACGGCACGACGTCATCGCTGGCCAAGATCGTCCTCGCAGATTTCAGCAACCCGTCGGGTCTCATTCGTTCCGGCGACAACATGTACCAAGAGTCAGCCAACTCCGGTGGCGCGGTGCTGGGCTTCGCGCTGGAAGGTTCGCAGTCAGCACTCACAAGCGGCGCACTGGAAATGTCCAACGTCGACCTGGCGCAGGAATTCACGAACATGATCGTGGCCCAACGCTCCTTCCAGGCCAACGGCAAGGTGATCACCACCGCCGATGAAATGCTTCAGGAGTTGATGTCGGTTAAGCGGTAAGCCTCGGGCCGTAACGGCTCGACGCTGACCCGGCAGAATACCTTGCGACCTTGGCCGCAGGGGAGGAGACGGAGGGTGGGGTCCAACGGGCCTCACCCGCCGTCTTCGTCGTTCTTATGGGGCAACTATTGCCGCATGCGGATCAGTTTGCCGTGCGGCAAATTATGTCTTCGCAATTTTCCACCTATTGGCAAGATATTGGAATCTTGTAAACCATTGTGAATCAAGCAGTTACTTTCAATTTCCGCTTCCGACTTCCGACCCAATATCATGGCCCGCTCCATGCTTTCAACAGACTTCGCCGGCCCACCCTCGCCCGTATTCTATCATGTCCGTCCCAGAACAAGCTCAAGTTTCCGATCCTGATGGCCAGACCGCACCAGTCGGCTTCAAGGCCAAGCTGCCGATGATCGCCATGGTGGCGGTCGGAATTGCGATTGGCGGCGGCACCGGCGCCGCAGTCATCGGTCCCATGGTTGCCAAGAAGATGGGCAAGGTCGCGCCCGCGCACGCTGATAGCGCGGCGGCTCTTGGCGATTCGGCAGCAGCGGGTGGTGAGCACGCGACTGCTGATGGGGCAAAAAGCGGTGGCGGGGAAGCATCGGTCCACCTGCTCGAGAACCTCGTGCTCAATCCGGCCGGTAGCAACGGCAGCCGATTTCTGTTGCTCTCAGTGGCGATCGAAACCGGAACCGCGAATATCGCGGCCGACATGACCACCCGCGACGCAGAACTACGCGACATCATCCTGACGTCGCTCGGAACCAAGACGGTCGATCAACTCACCGACATTTCCACGCGCGAAGGCATCAAGGTCGAACTCCAGACGGCGATCACCGGACGCTTCGGCAAGACCGCCGTGAAGCGTCTCTACTTCCCGCAGTTCGTCGTGCAGTAAGCTGGAGCTTCGCGACATGCCCGCCGAGACACTCAGCCAGAACGATATCGATCGCCTGCTGGGCGGTAGTGCGCGCCTCACACCGCACCCCGCCGCCGCGATGGATATCCAGATGTACGACTGGCGCCGCCCGCATCGCGTGTCGAAGGAACGTCTGCGCACACTCGAGTCCATGTACGAACGATTGGTGAAGAAGCTCGATGCATGGCTCGTGACCCGCTTGCGTGGACAGCTTGAGCTGCGTCTTCAGAGCGTGGAGCAGTTCTCGTTTGGTGAGTTCACCATGTCGCTGCCGATGCCATGCTCGTCGTTCATTTTTGAGATCGCTGGCACGGGTCAAAAGGGTGTTATCGATATCGGACCGGAACTGTCGACCTACGTGGTCGATCGGTTGTTCGGTGGCGAGGGCGGAGGCACCGCGCTCACGCGCGCCCTGACACCCATCGAGCGTCTGGCGGTGCGGTCGATCGCGGATCGCGTCGCGGCCATGCTGCAGGAAGTCTGGCACGATCACGCGCCAATGGATCTCAGTATCTCGGGGTTCGAATCTGCGCCGGAGTCCCTTCAAGTCATTGGCCGCGACGACCCAGTACTGGTTGCCAACGTGGAATTTTCCGCTGGCAACGTGAGCAGTTTGATGATGATCTGCCTGCCGTTCGCCGTCCTCGACACGTTCGTCAATGCGCACAGTCAGTCGCGACCAACGGCAGCACCGACGCCTTCCGCCGAACGCGACGCCAGTCGCGTACACAGCGAAGCCGCCGTGCGCGCCAGCAAGGTGCCGCTCACCGCGCGTCTTCCAGACTTTCAGTTGTCGATGCGTGACATCGCGCAGCTGAAAGTCGGCACTGTGATACCTACAGGCATTCCCAAGGACGCGCGAGTCATCGTGCGTGCCGGTGCCCAGGAACGTTTTATCGGTCACCCCGGCCGTGTGTCGGGAAACCTTGCCATCCGCATTCTCGACGCGGTGCCTTCCGCGTCTTCGTCACCCGACCCCCGGACCTCCGAATGAACCCCGCCGAGATCGACGCACTGGTGGCCAGCGGCGAGCATGTCGCCGATGCATCCGTCGCGCGCACCCCGCAGTTCACCGAATTCGAACAACCCGCGCACGGTCACAACGAAGTGCCCATCGGTATGCTACTCGATCTATCGTTGCCGATCTCGATCGAATTGGGTCGCACCACCATGACCGTCCAGGAACTGCTCCGCCTGGGTCGCGGCTCCGTGGTGCAGTTGGATCGACTCGCTGGTGATCCCATTGACATCTACGTCGGCGATCGACGCTTCGCCGAGGGTGAGGTGGTGGTGCTGGGTGAACACTTTGGTGTCCGCATTACACGCATTCTGTCGGCCGGCGGCGTCGTCAATCAGCAGGTGGCGTGATGTTCGGCCGCACGCGTGCACCGCTGCTCGTGTCGGATTACGTTCCGCCGACCACGTGAGCACGCCCGCATCATGCTGATTGCTGCCCTGGGCGTTGTTGCCGCGCTCGCCTTTGTCCTCGGCCTCGGCGCACTCTGTATCTGGGCGCTCAAGCGCTGGGGCACGATGTCGCTTACGTCGCGCACGCGGGTGGCGGTCGAGGTCGTGCAGCGAATTCCGCTCGGTCCCAAGACCGGCCTCGCAGTGATTCGCGTGGGCGAGAAAGTGATGGCCGTGTCGGTCGGCGAGGGCGGCATTCGTACGCTCTTCGAGCTGGACGAAGTTGATCGACAGCGCGTGATCGCCAGCAGTCAGATTCCGACGCCCATGGCCTCGAGCAGCGAAGCGTCCGCATCGCTGTCGACGTTTCTACCGAGTGCATTTGGCCGGACGTTGCAGAAAGCGATGACGGCCTCAGTGAACATCGAGCCCGTGTCTGCGGTGTTGGGGGTATTGCCAGCTCCCGTGTTCAGCGCGACAGCGGACTGCGAGATTCCGTCGTTCCTGACGGCGGCACCTTTGACGCAGCGCGGACAACCGCTTGCGTACGGGCCACCGGTGGCACGACCCGTTCACGTCGCTGCTGATCGCGATTTTCGGACAATGCTTGGTGGCGCCTTGAGTGGTGCGACGCGCTTGGCGGCGTTCGTCGGCGCCATGATTCTGGTATCGGCGGCGACCATGCCGCTGCGTGCGCAGGCGGCACCACCAACTTCTCCACCAACTTCTCCACCAACTTCTCCGCCATCGTCGCCGCCGGGGGCGCCGAGCGTTCCGCTCAGTGTTGCCGTGCCAGTGCCGGCGCTAACTGTGACACCGGCCACGACGGCCGCTGCGCCACCGACACTACCACTTTCGACGTTCCCTGCGGGCGCGGGTACCCAGCAGCCCGCATCACCGGCTATCCAGCAGGGCGCGCCCGTGGCGCCATCGGCACCACAACTCACGCTGCCGCCATCGGCTCGCGCGGCGACCGTGCGTGCGGGTGCTGCAACCCAAACCAGACCGCGCACTGGCAATGGTGCGTCGGTGACCCCGGGTGGTGCTGCCGCGCGTCGTCCGATGTCACAGATGCAGATCGATTCGACGCTGGCAGCGGCGAAGAATCCCCGCGCGTCGACGGCGCAACCCGCGCCGATTGGTGCCGACGAAGCAGTCATGCGCATGATGCCGCAGATAGATATGCAACTGGGGGATGCCCGGGACGGCGGGCTGCGTCTCAACGGCACGGTGGGCATCGTGGTCATGATGGGGTTGCTCACGTTGCTCCCCACATTGCTGCTGATGATGACGGGCTTCACGCGCATTTTGATTGTGCTGCACTTTCTCAAGCAGGCGATGGGCACGCAGAGTGCGCCGCCGGCGCAGCTGCTGGCCGCGATGGCACTGTTGCTGACCGGATTCGTGATGGCGCCGACGCTGAGTGAAGTGAACAGCAAGGCCATCACGCCGTGGCTGGAGGGCAAGATCACGCAGGTCGAAATGATGAAAGTCGGCGTCGAACCCATGCGCGAGTTCATGCTCAAGCAAACGCGCGAGTCCGATCTGAAAACGTTTGTCGAGATGAGCCGCCTGCCGCGCCCCAACTCCGCCGCCGACGTGCCGTTGCACGTGCTGATGTCGGCGTTTGTCGCCAGCGAGCTGCGCACCGCTTTTCAGATTGGCTTCGCGATCTACCTGCCGTTCATCATCATCGATACCGTGGTGGCGTCGGTGCTAATGAGCATGGGCATGTTCATGCTGCCGCCAGCCATGATCTCATTGCCATTCAAGTTGTTGTTGTTCGTGCTGGTCGATGGGTGGAGTCTCACCATCTCCAGCTTGGTGCAGAGCTTCAAGTAGGTGGCATGGCGTTGGTCTCGTGGCATCGCGCAGACGGTCACGCTGACCCGGCGCACCGCGACGAGTTGAACGGCCGCACACGAGAACGTGGGCGGCCGTTCGTACGAGCCATAACGACATCACCGGCCATCAATGATCAGCGCATTGCGAAAGTCATGAACGCGGAGTACCGGTCGACGCGATCACCGGCACACGCTGCGGGGCACGCAGCGCAAACCCATCCAGCCACGTCACCGCAGTGCCGTCGGAGTCGGTGAGGGTAAACCGGTGTGGTGACGCCACGAACGCCGCAATCGCCTCGAGCAGCAGCATGCGCACGATCGGCGCGCCCACGCAGCCGTGAACGCCGGCACCGAAGGCCAGATGCCCCGAGAGCCGGCGTTGCACGTCAAGTCGATCGGGATCGGTGAACTTCGCGGGATCCCGATTGGCCTTCGAGAGGAGCAATACCACCGAATCGCCGGTGCCGATCGCGGCATCACCGATTTCCAGCGGGACAAGCGCCGAACGGAAGACCGCACGAGACGGACCCGCGTAGCGAAGCAGTTCGTTGGTTGCTGCCGAGAGCGTATCGGCGTTCCCGTGCGCCGAGAGCCACGCCAACTGCTCGGGATGCTGCAGTAACGCGTGCAGTGACGAAGCCACCAGTGCGGGCACCGTGTGCGACATGGCGACGAAGCTCTGCACGGTGCCAACACCACCGTGCCCCCCGAGCCGAGCGGCGAGCTCGGTGGCCGCATGTGTGAGTGCCGCCGACGGTGCGCCGCTGGTCGCCGTCGCCGATTCCTCGAACACCATCCGCGCTGCGGGAATGCAGGCGGCTACCACAGCGGACGACAGTCCGAGTAACTGCGCCGTCACCTCAAGTGCCCACGGCTCGGCGACGTCACGCACGAGATCGACCGGATGGTCTACAGGAAGCGCCTGCAACATGTCGCGGGCGCGCGCACCGAGTGTCACGCGCCACCGGGCCATCAGCGCCGGCGGCAACTCTTGAGACACCGACTCCCGCACCACGCGGTGCGTAGTATCCGCACGTGCGCGCACGCCGCATGGCGCGAGCCGGTCGTCCTGCAACGCCGCGTGGACATCGCTGTACCGACGCAACGTCCACACCGCGTGCGACATCACGGAATCGGCTTCGGGGCTCCGCCCGAGCGCAGGAAGTCCATCGCCATGTTCGTCATGGCGCGAACACCAACGGCCAACGCGCGGTCGTCGCCCTGAAAGAGCGGCGAATGATTGCTGGCCACAGTTTTTGGATCGAGATGCGGTGGCGTGACACTGAGGTTGAAGAAGAAGCCCGGTGCCAGCGCCGCAAACCGGGAGAAGTCCTCGCCCGCCATCGTGACGCCACCTTCCGTCGCGCCGGCCGCGCCGGCCACGCGCTTGAGCGTGGGGGAGAACTTGGCGACCATCGCGTCGCTGTTGACCGAACTCGGATAGCCGATGTCCACCTTCACATCGGCGGTAGCGCCGTGCGCTTCCGCGATGTTCGTGGCAATCCGCATCATGCGTTCGCGAATGGTGGTGCGCGCTTTCGCGTCGAAGGCGCGAATCGTCCCGATCATCCACACCGAATCGGGAATGATGTTCTCGCGCAATCCACCGTGAATCGCCCCCACCGTCACCACGGCCGGCGCCACCGCGAGGTCGAGCTGACGCGACACGATCGTCTGCAGCGCCATCACGATCTCTGCGCTCACCACGATCGGATCGACCGCGTTGGCCGGCATCGCACCGTGTCCCTGTCGTCCATGCACCACGATACGCCAGCCGTCGGCGCTGGCCGAAATCGCGCCCGCGCGATAGCGCATCGCACCGAGTGCACCGGGACCGACGTGCAGCCCGAACACGCCATCCACGCCGTTCATTACGCCGGCGTCAATCATGGGCTGCGCACCACCACGTGGCGGCACTTCCTCGGCGGGCTGAAACAGAAATTTCACCGTGCCCGGAATGCGATCTTTGAGACCGGCCAGCACTTCTGCGGTACCCATCAGCATCGCGGTGTGCATGTCGTGTCCGCAGGCGTGCATCACGCCTGTCTCCTGCCCGTTATAGACCGTGCGCACCGTCGATTTGAACGGGACATCGACCAGTTCCGTAACAGGCAGCGCGTCCATATCGGCGCGTAGTGCCACGGTCGGTCCTGGCTTACCGCCCTTGAGGATGCCGACCACACCGGGAATTCCGCCGACGTTCTCCTGCACCTCTAGCCCAAGCGCCTTGAGATGCGCGGCCACCAGCGCAGCCGTACGCGTCTCGGCGTATCCGAGCTCCGGATGCTGATGAATGTCGTGTCGCCACGCCGTGACCTTGTCGGCGATTGCCGCTGTGCGACGATCAATTTCGGCGGCGAGGGCGGGATCTGGAGTGACGGGCTGGGCGCCGATGGACGGCGCAGTGGTCAGTGCGGTCGCAAGCAGAGCAACGACGAACGTGTATGTAAGGCGCATGGCAAGTCTGGAAAGCGTTGAGCGCGGTGCGCGCGACGATCAGAGTACTGAACAATGCGCGATGGCCCACCATTCCGCTCGCTGGAGCTACGGCGCGTATGCAGCCGGTGAACGGCTTCTCGTCGACCGTTCCCTGGTGGCGTGTGTGCCAAGGGAGCTCATACCCAACGACCGCGGTGCGGAAATGATGGATCATGCGACGGACACGCTACGCCCCGCGTGGTGAGAGCAATAGTTGAGAATATCAGCTAAATGTTTAGATTTCTCGCATGTAGTGGGCTTACCCCTCGAATTCGCCGTGCTGACCAGGCGCTATTTCACGCTGCTCACGCTGCTGCTCCCGCTGACCGCATGCACGCGGTCCGCACCGAGGAGCCAGTCGTCTGCTAACGCCAACGCGTACACGCGCCAGGCGGCACCCGAAACGCATGCGGTGCGCGCGACGTCGAATCCAATCCTCTCCGACGGCGCCGACTACACGAGTGATCCGGCGCCGCTCGTGGCGGGTGGGAAGCTCTATCTCCTGACCGGACGCGATATGGCGAGGCCGGGCGTCAACGACTTTGTGATGCCCGAGTGGCAAATGCTTGAAGCCAACGGCAATCCGATGTCGGGGAAGTGGACACACTATCCGCATATCCTCAGGCCGGATGACGTGTTCAAGTGGGCCACACCGGCCCGAGCCTATGCTGCGCAGATCGTGCAGGGGCGGAACGGTAAGTTCTATCTGTATGCACCGGTCATGGATGCCGGTTCGACGAACAGAGACCGCTTTGCGATTGGCGTGGCGGTGTCCGATTCGCCACGTGGTCCGTGGGTCGATGCGCATCCACAAGGGCCCGTGATCTCACAGTCATTTCCGGTCGCCAACGATATACAGAATATTGATCCGACGGTGTTGGTCGATGATGACGGGCGCGTCTATCTGTATTGGGGGACGTTCGGGCATCTGAAAGGCGTCGAGCTGGAGCCCGATATGGTGACCATGAAGGGCACACCGGTCGACGTGAGTACGCTGACCGGTTTTTTCGAAGCACCGTGGATCTTCAAACGCAACGGCACTTATTACCTGGCCTATGCCGGGAACAATGCCGGGCTCAATTCCGAATGTACGGAGGCCGTTTACTACGCCTGTATCGCGTACGGCACGTCGACATCACCTCTGGGACCATGGACCTATCGCGGTGTGATCCTCGATCCCGTGTCGTCGACTACATCGCATCCGGGGATCGTTGCGTACAACGGCACGTGGTATATCGCGTACCACACGGCCGACGCCAAAAACGGTGGACACTTCCGACGTTCGGTCGCCATCGACAAGGTCGAATGGGACGATCGTGTCTCGCCGGCGCGCATCAAGCAGGTGGTCCCCACCGGCGGCGCGCCGTTCGACGCGACACCAATCGCGAATATCGCGTCGCATGCCCGCGTCTTTGCGTCGAACGCACCAGTGCCGGTCCAGTACTGGTTGCGCGCTCTGAATGATGGAAAGGTCCGCGCGAATCCGCTGCCGCCAGACATGTGGGCTACCTGGTCTCGCAACAATCCGGCGCAGCAGTGGAGCGTGTATCAGTGGGATCAGCCCGTCACGCTCAATGCGTCGAGTTTCTACTTCTGGGGCGATCATCCCGCAGGCTCCGGCATTGGTGTCGCACCGCCGAACAGCTGGCGGCTGGAATACTGGGACGGTACACGCTGGAAGGCCGTCGGCGCGGACACGCCGTACACGAGCGCGCTCAATGCGTACAACCGCGTTTCGTTTGCGCCCGTGACAACACGATGCCTGCGTGCGGTATTCGACGCGTCGACCGACGGCAAGACGTACGCGGCCGTGGCGGCGCAGGAATGGCAGGCGTTCTCGACACGGGCGCGGGCGCCGCTACGGAAATCGGTCAGGGGCGCGGCGTCGGCGAACTGCGAGTAGGGCGATACATGGGGCAAATTTGCGTTTGCCAGCGACGCCGAGCGCATCGTAACCGACGATCTCGTCTGCGTTGCGACAGTTCACGCATCAGACGTAGCCAAACCCGTGGGTTACTGCGGAATGAACGTCTTGATCTGACGCACCGCGTGTTCGATCTTGTTGTCGAACGCTCGCTCGCCCAGCTCCTTCGACGAGCGACGCCCGTCACCGGTAATGCCGTTGTTGACGCGCGGCACATTCGGATCCCGCACCGCGCCGCGTGGAAGCGTGTCGCCCAAAGCGGTCGGAATCAGATTGGGCCGAGTCCAGACGTCGCCGCCCAGGAAGAGCATGAGTGATGTGTCCGGAATACCGGCGTGCGAGCTGACCGGATAGCCATTGTCCTTGAGCCACTTGTCGAACTCACCTTGCGCCTTGGTATACACGTCGTCGCAGTAGAACACATGCACGCCCTTCTCGGCGTACTTCGCTTCGAGCTTGTCGGCAACGGACTTGTATGCGTTGGGCTGACCACCACCGTGATCTCCCATCAACACGACGTTCTTGAATCCCGTCGCGATCGCTTGCTCAGCGAGTCGCTCGAGCACGAGGCTCAGGATTTCAGGCGTGAGTCCGATGGTGCCAGGCAGTGTCGCGCTCGCGTTGTTCGGTGTGTACGGCAACACCGGCATCGCGAGCGCATTGCCCAATCGGAGCGCGATGGCCTTCACCAGCTCACGCCCCATGAGATTGTGTCCACCGTTGACGTTCTGCGGACCGCGCTGCTCGGTGCCACCCGTATAGAAGAGCGCCGTCGTCTTGCCGGCGTCCATCGCGGCCTTCACCTCGGGCCACGTCATCATCTCAAACTCGACGTTGGGCCCAGTCGATTTTTGCGCGGCGGACCTGAGTGTGGCCGGGCGTGCAACGGTCTGTTGGGCGCTGGTGCTGACGGGAGGGACGAGCGCGGCGGTCAGGGCCAGCGCGGAGACAGCGAGTACAGCGAGGCGCATGGGGATGCTCCAGAGGGAATCGCAGGCGGGCGGTGTGCGACGATGGTACTGAGAAAACGAACGTGGGGCCAGATCGTTGGGGTCGGCGCTCGTAGACTCGGCCGACGCGCCGAGCGTAGCTTGTTGGTGTTGAGAGGTGACGACGTGATGACGCCACGGCGTAAGGTCGTGGAATGACTTGCACGGATGATACCCGGAGACCAGCTCCCATGCTTCCTGCCAGCGACCTGATGACCGCCGATCAGCTTCTCTCGTACGAGGCGCACGGCATGCGCACGGAGTTGGCACGGGGTCAACTGCTTGTACG
>JANLVM010000249.1:0-3307 GCA_031364015.1 Gemmatimonadaceae bacterium | reverse complement strand
CTTTCGCCTCGCGACGCCAGAGCTCGAGCTCGGGAGCATGCGCATCGGCAGCCGTCCGGCGCGTCGGCGTTCGGGTGGCGGTGTCGCGTCGCTGCGCGCGATCCCGTGGGTGTTCGCGTGGACCCAGACGCGGCTCATGCTGCCCGCCTGGTTCGGCATCGGCGAAGCCGTCGCGGAGGCGGTCGCCGAGGGAGGGCGCGATGAACTGCGCGCGATGTACCGGGAGTGGCCCTTCTTCCGCTCCACGATGGATCTTGTGGAGATGGTGCTCGCGAAGGCATCGCCCGAGATCTCGGCGTACTACGATGCGCGGCTCGTACCCACCACGCTGCGCGCACTCGGCGAGGCACTGCGGGCGAACCTGCAACGGACCATCGACGCCACGCTGCAGGTGACCGGGCACGCGCGGTTGCTCGAGGAGAATCCCGTGCTGCGGCGGTCGATCGACGTGCGGAACCCGTACGTGGATCCGATCAATCTCGTGCAGGTCGAGGTGCTCGCGCGTTTGCGGGCGGATGACGATGACCCGGCCCTGCTCGACGCGTTCCTGGTGACGGTCAACGGGGTAGCGGCGGGGATGCGGAATACGGGGTGATCCGGCGGTGGGGCGGTCACGGCTGCGCGCGCTCCGTGGAGGCGTTGGGCGCTCGCATTCTCAGAATCTTCGTCGCACCTTGCTCACCTTAACTGGGGTTCAAACTCGCGAGAGCGCTGAACGCGAGAGCGCTGAACGCGAGAGCGCCTTACGCGCCGCCGACGAGCTCGATCATCACACCGCAAACGGGCGCGTACGTCGCGACCATCGCATCTGCGGTCACCAGCCGCATCGGCTCACACAACGCTTGGGCAATCAACATGCGATCAAAGGGATCGCGATGGAGCAACGGAAGGTCGGCAACACGAAGTGCGGGCGCTGCGGCGACCGACAGTTCGCGCAGGCCGGCGTCCAGCGCCGCCGCCCTGATATCTGCCGCCCGCAGCGAGAGCGCGTGCACGCCGCGCGATTCCTTGATGGCCAGCTCCCACCACGACGCGACACTGACGTAGCACTCGGCGTCGTCAGTGCCAAGCACCGCTCGGTCGCGTGGCGTCAGGCGCGGACTGTCGCTGAGTATCCAGAGCACGACATGCGTATCGAGCAGCAGTCGCATCAACCTATGCCGCGATAAAACTCGTCGAGCAGGTCGTCCGGTAGCGGGGCGTCGAAGTTGTCGGGAACAGTCAGTCGACCAGCCAGCGTACCAAAGCGCACGCCGTTCGGTCGCTCGGCCGATGCCACCAGGGCGACCTGCGCCCGCCCGTACGCACCGATTTCGATGCGCTCTCCGTTGGCAGCGCGCTTGATCAACGCCGACAACGATTTTTTTGCCGCTGCAATTGAGATGACAGCCATGAGCTTGTCTGGTTCCTCCTTAAATATTATAAACTTAGATCCAACCTAAGTCAAGTTCACACGCAACGACACGAGACCGCGTCGCTTGGTCCGGTTACCGGAAACGCCGGGATCCGAACCAGTTGGTACGGAACGTCGAGAAGGTCCAGATACCGTTGAACCGCGTTGCGTGACATGCCGACGTCGCGCGCCAACCCGGCCTGTGGTTGGATCCCGACGACGCGCAGCGCCGCGGGGTCGGCAACGGCTGGAGTGGGCCTGCATTGGCGTGATGACACGATTGGGGTGGTCGCACCTCATTGTGTGGGTCATGTCATCGAGACCAACGCTTTTAGAGGTCGTGCGGGACCGGATTCGGGCGAAGCACTACAGCCCACGTACGGAAGAGGCGTACACGATGTGGGTGCGTCGCTACGTGCGCTACTACCGTGGCAAGCATCCGCGCGAGCTCGGGCCCACGCATGTGCGCGACTTTCTCACCCATCTGGCGCGGGACGGCCGGGTGGCGGCCAGCACGCAGAATCAGGCGCTGGCGGCGCTGCTGTTTCTGTATGGAAGAGTGCTGGAGATGCCGATTGCCGCGCCGTTTGATCACATGCATGCGAAGGGTCCGATGTGGCTGCCAGTGGTGTTGACACGGGATGAGGTGGATCGGGTGATGGCGCAACTGCGCGGGCCTACGCTGCTGATGTCGCAGCTGATGTACGGCGGCGGGTTACGGCTGATGGAGTGCTGCAGGTTGCGGGTGAAGGATCTTGATCTTGAGCGCGGCGAGTTGGTGGTGCGTGAGGGCACGGGACAGCGGGATCGAGTGACCGTCATTCCGCAACAGGTGATACGCCCGTTGCGCGCGCATCTGGTGCGGGTGGCGCAACAGCATGATCGCGATATCAAGGCCGGTGGCGGCTACGTGGAGTTGCCAGGTGCACTGCGTCGGAAGCTGGGTGATGCAGCGGCCAAGGGCTGGCCGTGGCAGCGGGTGTTTCCGGCCACTCGGACGTATCGCGAGGCCGCGAGCGGCGAGACGCGACGTCATCACCTGCACGAGACGGTGCTTCAGCGTGCGGTGACGACCGCGGTGCGCGCGGCAGGTCTGGAGAAGCGGGCGACGTGCCATTCGTTTCGGCACTCTTTTGCGACTCATCTGATGGCGGACGGGTATGACATCCGGACGGTGCAGGAGCTGATGGGTCACAAGGACGTACGGACGACGATGATCTATACCCACGTGTTGAATCGCGGTGGGTTGGGGGTGCGCAGTCCGCTGGACGTGCGGCCTGGTGACCGAGATCGCCGCGACGGGATGCGAGGCCCCGATAGCCGGGGCGGCTGACCGTTTGGGGTATGCGAAATTGCGGATTAGGTCGGTCGGCCTAACGTGCGGAGGCGGGAGGCCGGTTGGCGCGATGCCGGAGGGTCAAAGGGTTTGGGACAGAATGACTTGCGAGAATTTGGTGTGGGCGCGACTGTGAGTGGGGCAATGCGCATTAGGCTGCGGGGCTGGCGTTAGGTCGGTCGGCCTAATGCGACGTTAGCCAGAGCAATGCGGCTGCCGTGCTTGCCGCTGGAGGAATCTTTCGAGAGATTCAAGCATGTCCAAGCCGACCGATATTCGCCCCGACGCGAAACGACTTGTCGAGCAGCTGCCGGCCGACGCCAGCTGGGACGATCTTGCGTACGAAGTCTATGTACGCCAAGCGATCGAGCAGGGTATCGCCGACGCCGACAATGGCCGGATGATCGAGCATGATACGGTCCTTGCCCGAGTTCGCGCGCGAATCCGCCGCGCCTCGTGATGCTGCCGCTCCGTTGGACGGAGCGGGCAGTTGCGCATCTAGAAGCGATCGTCGACTACTACAGCATCACCTCACCGGTCTATGCGGAGAGTGTGGTGGCGGGTATTGACCACCGACT
>JANLVM010000039.1:0-3049 GCA_031364015.1 Gemmatimonadaceae bacterium | reverse complement strand
AGTTCGCGGGTGACGCGGTAGCGGTCGGCGAGAGCGTCAGTGAGACGTTCGAGAGTCGATATCACCCCACCAATGTGCCAGCTGAGCGGTGCGCTGTCGATGCTGCTTCGTGGCTGACGTTGCGCGTGCGGGGGCTACGTTGACGGCGTCACCTTGAGGCGCGCGCGTCGCACACGGGAATGCCCGGCACCGTGCGTGCATACGCGACAATCCGTCGATCGCAGGTGACGAGCGACGCCCCAAGCAGCTGCGCCTGGGCCATGAGCATACGGTCGGCCGGATCAGGATGCGGTGCGCCGGGGAGACGGGTACTCCGCACTAGCACGGCCCGAGTCAGCGGGACGACGGAGATTCCAGGCGTTTGTGCCGCGTGCGCCAACCAGTCCTCCACGTCTTCGCCGAGTTCGAGCCGCTGCTTCGACACCAGCATGGCCACTTCCCAGCAGGAGATGTCGCTGATGAACAGGCGCCCATTTCGTGCGGCATCGTCGATCAGTTGACGCACCGCCGACGCCATTACGCCCTGCTCGCCCTTCAGCACCCAGCACCACACATGGGTGTCGAGCAGCAGCGGGGTCGTGCGCTTCGGGCTATCGTGGGCGCGCCACACGGCTGGTAACGTGTCATAGCTGGCGGGCGCCTCGCGCACGCGTGCGGACGCGGGTTGAGCGACGGGCTTACCCTTCTTCCGCGGCGGCACGCTATCGCGCCTGGGGCGATCGCGTTTTGCGTGGTCGCGCCTTGCTCGTGCCCAGGAGCGGGTCGCTGTCGGACATCTCCCACGCATCGGGCAGGGGCGAAATAATGTCGCCGATCCGGCCTATCGATTGCTTCATGAAGCCCCACGGCGACGATACCGCCCCAGGTAACGCCGTGACGGATACCACCGGACGACCGTGCTTGGTCACGATCACCGTACGACCGGTGCGTGCGACCTCGTCCATGACCTCAAGGCAGGTGGCCTTGAAGATGGTGGCTGAAAGCTGACGCGCTCCGGGCTGCACGGACGAGGGATTGTTTGAGGCCATCAGAGGCTCACGGAAAATGGTCAGTTAAATATGACTACAATGTTCGCACTGTGAAACCTAGCCATAAAATATGTTCGATCACTTTGTCCAGTGCCGAAAGGGCTGTCCTGAACCGCGCGATCAGTGCCAGCCAGATCGGGATGCATGCTAGTGTAGTGCGTCTAACGCTTCTTTACATTTGGCGATCTTCGCCAAGATCTTCTCCACCGAGGCGGTCCAGACGAAGACGTGTGGGTTCTGGTTCGACTGCATGATGTAGTCTTCGATGGTGGCGATGAGATCGGGCACGCTGTCGAACGAATCGCGCCGGATGCGCTTGTCGGTGAGATCGCGAAACCAGCGCTCGACGAGATTGAGCCACGAGCTTGAGGTCGGCGTGAAGTGCAGGTGCATGCGCGGATGCCGTTTCAGCCAGCGTTTGACGGCGGCATGCTTGTGGGTGCCGTAGTTATCGACGATGAGGTGCAGCGCGAGATCGGCTGGCGTTTCGTGGTCAATCTTCTTGAGAAAGCGGATGAACTCCTGATGCCGATGGCGCGGCATACAGTCGCCGATCACTTTGCCATCCAGCATGCTCAGCGCGGCAAACAACGTCGTGGTCCCGTGGCGTTTGTAGTCGTGCGTCATCGTCCCGCACCGCCATTTCTTGAGCGGCAAGCCCGGTTGCGTCCGATCCAGCGCTTGAATCTGCGACTTCTCATCGACACACAACACCAGCGCGCGATCCGGCGGATTGACGTACAACCCGACGATGTCCACCAGTTTCTCGACGAACGCCTTGTCCCGGCTCAACTTGAACGTCTTCGTCAAGTGCGGCTTCAGTTGGTGACGCTGCCAGATGCGTCGCACGGTCGCTTCACTGAGGCCTTGGGCCTGCGCCATCGTGCGCGTGCTCCAATGGGTCGCGTTCGGCGGCGTGGTGTGCAGCGTTGCCTCCAGGACGGCCTGCACCTGCTGCTCGGTGATCTGCGCCAACCGACCAGGGCGCGGCGCGTCCTTCTCCAACCCGCGCACGCGCAGCGCCAGAAACCGCTGCCGCCACAACTGCACCGTCGGGCGCGACACGCCGAGCGTGGTGGCAATATCTTGGCTGTCCATGCCGGCGGCCGCGAGCTGCACGATCTGCGCGCGCTGCACCTGGCGCAGCGGCAGGGTCCGACTGCGCCCCCACGTCGTCAGCGTCGCGTCTTCGTAGGAGCTCAACTCGATGGGCGCAGCCTGTCGACTCAAAAACGCAGTATAGCGCCGATGAGTCATTATGTAAAGCTATTTATGACGCACTACACTAGCGTGTGAATCCCGGTCAAGGATCTCCACTCATTCCCGAGGACATCACCCATGGCAAAAGTACGACGGACGCCGACGAAGAGCCAGTCACGGATCCCCGCCGCGCGGCAGCACGCGATCCCGTTGGACGAGGGCCGCGTGACCACATCGGCCGCACTCGAGATGATCCGTGCGTTGATCCCGTTGGGGTTGCAGGCGGTGGAAGCCGCGCTGCTCGCCGACGTGGAGGCGCTCGCCGGACCACGGTACGGGCGGGACGATGCGCGGCCCGAGGTCCGGCGCTGGGGCGCGCAGCGCGGGTCCATCTTTCTCGCGGATCAACAACGGCCGATCACGGTGCCGCGCGTGCGGGATCGCCGCGCGCAGTGCGAGGTGCCGCTCCCGACCTACCTCGCGCTGCAAACGCCGCGGGCGCAGGACGTGGGCGTGTTCCGCAAAGTCCTGGGCGGCATTTCGTGTCGCGAGTACGAAGCGGCGGCCGAGGCGGTGCCGGAGGCGTTCGGGCTCCGGAGGTCGAGCGTGTCACGTCGCTTCATCCGGGCGAGCGCGGAGGAGCTGCGTCGGCTCCAGGAGCGGCGGCTGGATGATGCGGAGTGGTTGGTGCTCGTGCTCGATGGCAAGACGTTCGCGGGCGATCAGGTGGTGATCGCGCTGGGCGTGACCGTCACGGGGGAGAAGCGCATCCTCGGCCTGGTGCAGACGGCGAGTGAGAACACACGCGTGATCGCGAGTGT
>JANLVM010000037.1:0-2796 GCA_031364015.1 Gemmatimonadaceae bacterium | reverse complement strand
CGTCGGCATGCAGGTCCTTTATCCTACCACGCGCGACCCTATGACGACGCTTGTCCGTGCTATCCTCGCTTCTGTGGTGTGGTCCACTGCGACGCTTGTTGTCGTCATCTCAGCGGGCGCCCAGTCGTTGGCTCGTAGCGGCGCCGTGCCGCACGATGCAGCCCGTGAGCGCGCGCTGCTGGAACAGGTCAAGGCACCCGCCGGCTTTACCGTCACGCTGTTTGCCGCGCCACCAGTGGCGATGTACCCGGTCTGTCTCACCGCGACGGTTGAGGGAGCGGTGTTCGTGTGCGTCGATCCCAACCTCTCACTCACCGCCACCAGGGGACAGGGGCGCGTGATGCGGCTGGTGGATTCCAACCACGATGGTGCGGCTGATCGCTACACGGTATTCGCGGAGATGGACAGTCCGCGCGGCGTCGCGTATGACGGTCGCACGTTGTATGTGATGCATCCGCCAAATCTGACCGCGTATCGGGATACGTCAGGCGACGGCATCGCCGACGTGTCGGAAACGCTGGTGAGTGGGTTGGGATTTGGATTGGACTTTCGCGGTGCCGATCACACCACCAATGGCATCACGATGGGTATCGATGGTTGGCTGTACATCGCCGTCGGTGATTATGGATATCGACGAGCGGTCGGCAAGGACAGTACGGTCATTGCGCATCGCGGCGGCGGTGTGGTGCGCGTTCGCACCGACGGTACAGGACTCGAGTTGTATGCGTCGGGCACGCGCAACATCTACGATGTCGCGGTAGATCCGTTCCTGAACGTTTTCACCCGCGACAACACGAATGACGGCGACGGCTGGGACATTCGGCTGCACTACCTCCCGTCAGGCGCGAATATGGGGTATCCCGCGCGGTACAAGAATTTTGCCAGCGAGCAGATGCAATCGTTGGCCGACTACGGTTCGGGCTCAGGCACGGGTGGCCTGTGGGTGCACGATCCCGGTTTTCCTGATGGGTTTGGCAATTCCTTGTATACCGCCGACTGGTTGTTGAATCAGATATTCCGTCACCCGCTTACTGCGAAGGGAGGCAGTTTTTCCGTACGGCAGGAGAACTTCCTGTCCGTCCCGCATCCAGCGGATATGGCAATGGATGGCGAGTCGAACATGTTTGTCGCGAGTCTGGCCGGTGGCGAATACACCTACGGCGGCGATTCGGTTGGTTTTGTTGTGCGCGTGAGCCCGGTGGGACGTCCGACCACTCGTGCGCTCAACATGGGCGCCATGTCAGACGTGCTGTTACGAACGCATCTGAGCGGACCGAACGCCGAGCTTCGCCTGCAGGCGCAGCGAGAGATTTTGCGACGCGGCGAGAAGCCCGGCGTCGTGACGAGCCTGCGGGCCATGACGTTGGACAAACGCAAACCAGCCTATGCGCGTGTGGCGACGCTGTTAACGCTCAAGCAGCTGGTGGGCGTTCGCGCGAATGTTACGCTCATGCGCGCCGCCGCCGATCCGGCCATCGCGGCGCTCGCGCTCCGTGCGTTGGTCGATAACACGAAGCAACTCGCGACGCTCAGTCAGGCGACATTTGTGCGCCGTTTGTCCGATACGAGCGCAACGGTGCAAATGGCCGCGCTGGCGGCGCTGGTGCGGCTCCAGGCACGCGACGCGGCGGCAGCGATGCTGCCGTTGACTGCCAGCGCCGACGCTACGGTCGCACACCTGGCCGTGAACGCGCTGGCGTCACTGCAGGCCGGACCGGCAGCGCTGAACGCGTTGGAACGCGGTACGTCGGCGATCCGCGCCGGAGCGTTGCGCGCGTTGCAGTTGATGCATGATTCAGCCGTGGTCTCGGCGTTGATCGAAAAGGCAGGCCCATTGTCCGGCGGCGCACTGCAAGGTGACATCGTGGTGGCCTTGGCGCGTCTGTATCATCGCGAATCGATCTGGGCCGGTGATTGGTGGGGCACGAGACCGTCGTTTCTCGGTCCGTATTTCGCACCGACGCCATGGGCGGAGTCGTTGCGCATTGCGCCAGTGTTGCGCCGAGCGTTGTTGGATGCACCGCTCGCGGAGTTGCCTGGTCTGGTGGACGAGCTGGTGCGCAATCGTGTGCTGCCGCAAGGTGCGAAGGCGGTGTTGCTGGCTACCGCGACGACACCGACTGTGCGCTCGGAAGTCGTGAGTGCCCTGGTAGGCGCCACGAAACTCGACGCCAGTGCGCTGCCGATGTTGACCCGGTGGGATGCGCTCGGTGGCGCGTACCATGCGGGTGTGGCGCAACTGCTGTCCGGTGAAAGCGGCATGTTGAACGGTTCACTTCCCTTGGTGCGAGCGGCGGTGATGGATACCGCGCTCAGCGACGACGTGCGCGCGCGGCTGCTAGGTATGGTGAGCACCCTGCAGGGTCGCGCGGGGCTGGATGCCGCGGCCAACTTGCACGCGTATGTGACACCGTCGGCGGCACAGATGGCGAATACCGGGAGCACGGCGGGACCGGTCGAAGCGGCGTGGCGCCGCTATGTGGGCGACCGTCGGCGAACGCAGGAACTTGACTACTTCATCGACCTGTCGCGGGCGGCGCAATCGAGTCAGCGCGTGCTGGGCTTCTCGGTATTGCTGCAATCGGTGCGGGGCAATCGCGCAACGCCGGCGACCAGCGACAAGGTGCAACCAGTGTTACGCACGGCGTGGGAGAGTCGAGCGGCGGCGGCGGATCTGGCGCGCGCGGTGTCGATCATGCGCTTGGAGTCGGCGTATGCAGAGCAACTCGAAGCCTATCGCCGATTGTCGACGAGTCCTCCGGCCTCATTGGAGTGGATGTCGTTATTCAACGGCAA
>JANLVM010000246.1:0-9570 GCA_031364015.1 Gemmatimonadaceae bacterium | reverse complement strand
CAACAACGACGCGAGCCTGACGAGGAACTCGCCATGCGTGCGGCCGAGCTCAGGGAGATCTTTCGCGAGTGCGTTGCTGCTTGCGTAGGGCCGAAATCCGCCAATCTCGACGTCACCGAGTTGGGCGTGATTGTACGCGGTCCACGCGACGAATGCATTGAGGCCCCCGGTGTCGAGCGACTTGAGGATGGCCGCATCGCCTGTCGTTGCAGCGGGCGTAGCCGACGGAGCACCGGCGGCCGCGCCGGCAACGGGTGGAGTCGCTGCGACCCCCTGCGTGGACCATCCTGGTGTCGAGAACGAGGGGACGCCGAACTGATAGTAGCCGTACTGGAAGAAGGCTCCGCGCGGACGACGCTGCGGGGCCACCGCCTTGATTCCGGTGATCAACTTGTACGCCTCGGAGACGGCCTTGAAGTAGTCGAGGTCGGCCCGATTCACTGTCGTATCCGGACGACGGCCGGACGCCGGATTGTTGTCTGCGCCAGGCTGCGCACCACGCGTTCGTGTCGCGGCACCGAACGCGAGCTGCGGTGTCGCGAGCATGCCCATCTCGAACAGACGCGAGTTGGACGCATCAGCGAAAGTGGGAAGAGCGAGCGACGTGGGCGCCGCAAGCCGGCCCGTCGCGTCGGGCGGAATCACCAGGTTGTCGCTGTGACCGTAGGTCAGGATCGCACCGATGTTCCGGTGAGCGATCATGAAATCCATCAGCGCTCGGCTCTCCTTTTCGCTCACCATGTGCGGACCGGCGTCGGCGTCGAAATAGGGATAGTCGTGCTGGAAGTTGCGATTCAGGTCGACGCCACCCGGGCCGTCCTCGTTGAGGAAGCCGTCGCCATCCGAATCGATGCCCTCCCAATACAATTTGTAGCCGCCCACCTCTCCCTTCGTTGCGTCGGCCTTCTTCATGACACGCGCGTCGGACGGATCGATCATGTATTCGCCGGAGGGATCCTTGAGGCGCATCACGGTAATCACGCCGTCGCCATTCAGATCTTCCGGTCCATCTTCGTCGACACGGCCGTCGTTGTCGTCGTCGTATGGACGCATGTTCCCCCTGCGCCCAGACTTTACCGAAGCGAAGGACAGCTCGGCGCCATCGGGATTGAGCCGCGGAAAGACGTACACCACCTGCGCGTCCAGGACCTGCTTGACGGCGGGGTTCGTCGCATTCGTGAGCATATAGCGAATCGACTCCAGCGCATGCGAGCTGCCGACGAGATGATCGCCCTCGAGATTGCCGACCACCAGCACGCCGGGCCGATCGGCCACTGGCATTCCGCCGGGATTGGCAATCTCGACGACCCAGATGTCACGACCTCCGATGGTCGTGCCGAGTGACGTCATCCTGGCGGACCGTGAGCCGCCCACCAGCGTGCGCAGCTCGCGAGTGAGCGAGGCGTGGTCGAGATAGGCAGGGGACTGCGCCTGTGCGGTGGCCGCAAAGGCCACAAGCGCGAGGGCCGAAAGCCGGGTCATGACGGGGACGGTGGACGGGTTGAACGACGGAGTTCAGCGTTTATTGAATGGAGAGTACGGGCAGGGCGGGCGGAAGCAAGGGACACTCTGCGGTCATTCGATTGCTGCCATGCTGGCGCATCCGACACCCGACGCGCACAATGTCCACTTCGCCCATTCGCCTCTACCTCCGAGCCGTCATGATGCACCGCCTCCGCGGTTTTCTCGCCCCCACCGTCGCTATCGCCCTTGTCACTGCGGCGAGCGTCGCGCGTGCCCAGCACATCGTGGGTGTGCGCGACGCCCGCGCAGTGCGCGCGGACAGCGTCTTCCAACGATTCGACCGCACCGACTCGCCGGGATGCGCACTTGGCGTGTACCAGGACGGCAAGATCCTGTACGCACGCGGCTATGGAATGGCGAGTCTCGAGCACGGCGTTGCACTCTCGCCGCGGTCGGTCCTCGACGTCGGGTCGATTTCGAAGCAGTTCACGGCGATGGCGATGCTGATGCTTCAGCAGGAGGGTAAGCTCTCGCTCGATGATCCGATCCGCAAATACATCCCGGAGATGCCTGCGTACGCGGACAAGGTCACGATTCGCCGTGCACTCAGTCAGACGAGCGGGCTACGCGACCTCTACACCATGATGGGGCAGACCGGACGAACGTTTGCGGGAGACACGATCGATGCGCTTCGCGTCATCACGCGCTCGGCAGAAACCAACTACGAGCCCGGCTCGCGCTACCTCTACACCAACACGGGCTGGATTCTCGCCGCACAGATCGTCTATCGCCTCACCGGCAAGACGCTCGCGCAGTTCGCCGAGGAGCGCATCTTCGGCCCCCTGGGCATGCAGGATACGCGCTATCTCGACGACGTCACGACGATCATCCCCAACGGTGCGGAGGGATACGCCCCTCGAACCGGTGGAGGTTTCCGCGTGTCTCGCTCGACATACGACGGCGCGATCCTGGGCGCGGGCGCAGTGCACACGACGGTCGAAGATTTCGGCCGCTGGCTCAACAACTTCGATGCGGCCGCGGTTGGTGGGCGCGATGTCATCGAGATCATGACGACGGCGACGAAGCTGAACGACGGTGCGTTGGCGACGTCGGGGTCGAGCCAGGCGTACGCGATCGGACTCAACGTCGGAACACTGCGTGGGCTGCGCGTCGTGTCGCACGGCGGAAGCTGGGCGGGTTACCGAGGGCACTTCCTCCGTTTTCCCGACCAGCGCTTCGCGGTCACGACATTCTGCAACCTCACGACCTCCGGCCCGGACTCGCTCGCGCGCAAGGTCGCCGGGATCTACCTCGCCGACCGTATGCAGCCCGACAGCTCCGCGACGTGGGTCGCGGCCTTGGCTGGTGCGCCCCGCATCGAGTGGGCCGCGGCCAATCTGCGCGCGCTCACCGGCGTGTGGCGCAACGTCGAGCGCGGGGAGGTACGGCGGACAACTCTTGTCGGCGATACGCTCTTCTCAGTCGTCGGCGAGCGCACGCGAATGGTGCCTCTCGATGGTGGCCGCTTCCGCGCGGGAGCCGGTATCGAGATACGCTTCGACGGTGCTCCATTGGCACCGTCGCGCATGATCATTCGCACCGCCGGGGAGACGGTGACGTCGTTCACCCGTGCCGACACCGCCGCGCTCGCGCCCGCGCAGCTCGCTGAGTATGCAGGCCAATACCGGAGCGAGGAGGTGGACGCGACGCACACGTGGAAGGTGGAGAAGGGACAGCTCGTCCTGTATGTCAACGACCGACGGCTTGGCGTGCTCGAGCCGTCGTACAAGGATGGCTTCACTCGCGCTGGCAACGTGATCGACGTGGGGCGCGATGCGAAGGGGCGAATCACGGGCTTTCTTCTCGAGGCGGGGCGCGTGCGACATCTTCGGTTCACGCGCGTGCAGTGAGACGCAGTTACGTGCCGGGCTTGCGATAGCGGACCGTCTTCGCCTTCCCGAGAGCCTGCAGCAATTCCTCAACGCTGAGCAAGACGGTGGTATCGCATGAGCTGAGAGCGCCGCCCGCACCAATGGCAAGCACCACCGCTGCCATCGAAACGTTGTCCGGCGCCTCCCACAAGTTCCAGCCGTCGTGTTCGCCGAAGCTGTACCAGAAGCCGTGCAGCTTTCCACCGACCGACTCGATGTACGCACGCGCAGCCTCGCGTCGGTCTTCGGGATTCTCGATCAAGCGCGCCCACGTCTCCGGCGTGTAGCTGAAACGCGTCAAGTACATTGCCATGACTATCTCCTATTTGAGCCTGTTCGAATTGAACCCTAATGAGATAAACGATGCGCGAGGCCGGTCGGCAAGATCCCACGCCATCGCCCGGCGCTAGGAGGGCTCATCTGGTGAACCTCCGCAGTGCAACGACCCTCGACAAGGGTTTCGACGGCAAGGACATGCTGCTTGCCGATGTCGATCCGGGATTACGTTGCGGGCCGAGTGAACGGTGCTACCGGCGCAGGCGATCGACGAACTGCCGGGGAGTCCACACCGTTACACCAAGCTCGCCCTTTTTCGGAACGAAATGTCGAGTATTCCCGGTTACGATCGCGTCGGCGCCGCCGGCGATCGCGACCTCGACAAATAGTCGATCATCCGGATCCGGAAGCGCGAGACGCAGCGGCCGTGAGAGTACGGGTTGGCTGAGGCGCGCGAGCACGTCGAGCAAGACACGGCGTTCAATGGGGGGGAAGCCGAATCGCGGGCGAGACGTCACCTCATCGTACTCTGCCATTATCCGCGAATCAGTGAGCAGGATCGCGTCGCCTTGTAGCACCAGTTGCAGCGCGAGATCCGGGGTTCCCCCGCCCGTGAGCATCGCCGACACCACCACATTCGTATCGAAAACCACCCGCAGATGCGCTCGCATCACGCAAACGAGGCCAGATTAGCGCTGCGTCTCGCGCGCGCTCCGAGACTTTCTGGTCAGTTCGATTTCACGGCTGATGTCTGTCAGCGACATCGCTGCGTTCGCCCCGGCACGCGCGCCGGATTGGACTCGCGCCAGCGCGAGCAGTGCGCGGCCGCGTGTCCACGCGTCAAGCACCGTGGTCACATCGCCATCGTCGACCGGGATCAACAGCGCTTTGGTCGTGCCATCAGACACCAGCGCCAACGGCTCGCCGGTTGCGAGGCGTTCGAAGACCTTGGCAGGGGTATTCCGCAGATCGCGGTACGTGATGGGGTTTGCCATCGGCGCTAAGGTCGTGTGGTGAGAATGGCTACGATATCGCTACAAGAATAGTACGCTGAGTCTCAGCCAACAACAACCGTCGCGACATCATTTGCCGCGTCGCGCTTTCATCCGGATCCATTCGTCCACTTCACGCCGCGCCTCGGCAATAACTTCCAACGCGGCTTCGTCCTCGCCGTGCTGAACGCGCAACTTGTCGAGCTCGCGTCGCCACTCGCGCATCTCAAAGAGTGGAGAGTTCTGGGTAACGGTTGGTTCGATAGTCGGCATCGGATGCGCAAAAACTTTGGTTGGGGCACACGTGTGTTTCCTCGATGTCGGCGGCCCACTTCCCGTGATCACTGACCGGGTCGCCGCTCAGTCCGATGATCTGGCAGTTGCGCGAATCGAACGTCGGCTTGAGGCCGGCCATGTAGCCCAGTTCGGTCGTGCACACGGGTGTGAAATTCTTGGGATGAGGGAACAGGATGGCCCACTTGTCACCCATCCACTCGTGGAAGTTGATCGGGCCTTCAGTGGTCTGTGCCGAGAAGTCGGCGCGTTGCTGCCAATACGGATCGTCATCGGTGCGGCTCGTCTGGTGAGAGGTGCAGGGTGACTTGGGGCGCGTCTACGTTACGCGGCGTGGGCCTCGCCCGCCAGCGACTTGAGCGCAAGCTCAGCGTCTGACAACATCCGCCAGGTGACCGTCCATCGCCGAGTGGACTCGGCGCCGCTGCTGAAGGTATTGTTCCGATGCGCGGCAGTGACGGGGAGATGACACTGCGGCGTATCCTGCAGGCATGACGTCGACTCGATACAACAGGACCCGCGCGATGGCCGCCACTGGCATGCTGCTGACCGCCGATGAGTTGCTCGGCTACGAGGTCCCTGGAAAGCGGACTGAGCTCAGGCGCGGGCGTCTCCTCGTGCATGAACCGCCTGGCTTTGAGCATGCTGATATTGTGGCGCGCATCACGACGGTGCTTACGCTCCATGTTCGTGCGAGCACGCCGGCACTCGGGCGCGTCGTGGCGGGCGATCCCGGCTTCATTCTCGAGCGCGATCCCGACACCGTCCGCGCGCCAGACGTCGCATTCGTTCGGCGGGATCGTCTTCCACCGGGTCCAGTTCGCGGCTTCGCCGAATTCATCCCCGATCTCGCCGTCGAGGTCCGCTCGCCGTCCGACCGCACTGGCGAGTTGCTTGTGAAGGTTGGTGACTGGCTGAACGCCGGCGTCGCCCTGTTGTGGGTAATTGACCCCGTGCGACGCTGCGCGCAGGTGTATCGTCCCGATGGACTGGTCACCATACTCGGCGAGTCAGAGACACTCATGGGGGAACCCGTCCTGCCCGGATTCACGCTCGCGCTGTCGACACTCTTCGACGATGACGTGTCAACGCGCAACACGGGCGTGGAAGAACACGGTTGACGGCGCGCGAAGGTCCTTCAGGTGGACTTCACCATGCGAGCGACGTGACACGCGTCGCCAAGCGGTCCGCAGACACCCTCATGCAGAGCATGAAACTCCAGGCGACGGTGCTTGGCGGCTCGATTGGCGCGGCGTGGCTGGTGCTCGGTGTCAATCTGGTCACCGGCGGAATGCTGCTGCCGCTGGGCATCATCCCGCGCACCACCATAGGACTGCGCGGTATCCTCTTCGCGCCATTCCTGCACGCGAACATGGCGCATCTGCTCGCCAACACGGTGTCATTCGCGTTGTTGGGCTGGTTGGTGATGCTGCGCGACAAACGACATTTTGGGACGGTGACGCTGCTCGCGGCGCTCAGTTCAGGAATGATGTCGTGGCTCATCGGCGCACCCGGGTCCGTTCACATCGGTGCGAGTGGTGTGATCTTCGGCTATCTCGGGTTCCTCATGGTGAGCGGCTGGTATGCGCGCACGGTCGCCAGTGTGTTGCTGAGTCTGGGCGTCACCGCGGCGTGGGGGGGACTGGTATTCGGTGTCCTGCCAACCACGCCGGGCGTAAGTTGGCAGGGACACCTCGGCGGCTTCATTGGCGGCGTGCTGGCAGCGCGTGTGTTCCGGAAGTCGTCAACTACCTGAGCCGTACGGCTTGGAACGTGACCGTCATCTGCCAACGCTTTGTCTCGGGCTTCGGCAGTGCACTTGGGCCCCAGGCGCCGTCGCGGCGCGCGCGTAGCGCCGAATGGTCTTCCGATCCACGCCCGTGCGCTGCGCGATCTCATGCTGCGACGCGCCGCGCGCCAGCAACGTGGTGATGGTAATCCGTAAATGGGTTTGCGAGACGTTCACTTCTTCCTCGGGCCGCCTCCCAGTGCTTGGCGATCGCTGACCCCCTGCTGACGCGGTTCATTGAACTCGCCGGACCGCTAGCATCGGGCTTTGCGGTGGTTTGGTCTGCTTCAGTCTAGCCGCCAAGCGTCGCTTGCCGCGGTGACAGCCGACGTTTAAACTGCGTATAGACAATCACGACACGGAGCAACGATGGCCGAAGCAATCCTGGATATCAAACAGTGGGGCAACAACCTTGGCGTTCGCTTGCCCGCGGCGATTGCACGCGAGGCCAACTTGCACGTCGACCAACGCGTGCGCGTGTCGGTCGACGGTCGGCACGTCGTAATCACCCCAATCGCGGATCCGCCGCTCACGCTCGAGCAGCGGCTGGCGCAGTTCGACCCCACGCGGCACGGTGGCGAGGCCATGGTAGTCCAGCGCATCGGAGCCGAGCGGTGGTAAGCGACAAGCGCCGCACGGTCGGCCCGAGGAAACAATGGACACCGGATCGTCAGGAAGTCATTTGGATCGATTGCAATCCTCAGGTCGGGCGGGAGATGCGCGACGTTCATCCGTTTCTCGTGCTCTCGCCCAAGTCATTCAACGAGAAGACGTCGCTCGTGATCGGGTTGCCGATGACGACGGCGGCATGCAACGCGGACAATCCGTTTGCGATAGCGGCCGGGGCGGTGAAGGGACGCACGCGGAGCATCAGCTACGTTCTGTGTCACCAGCCAAAGTCCGTTGACTGGCGGCTCCGCCGGGCAAAGCCACACACCCTGAAGCGCGTATCCGACGCGCTGTTCGCCGAAGTACGCGCTCGCCTGAATCAGATCGTTCAGTTGGCATAGCCACCGTCGGAGAACGCTGCGCTGAGTGCTCCGGACCCACGCGCAGATCGGGAAACAGCAGTTTCGCGGAGTGCGTCGGTAGTTCCGATCCGGTGTACTGTGACGGACGTCCACGCCATTCTCACCTCAGGAGGATCATGTCCGAGGACAGGTTGAAGGCCATGCGACTGCGCATGGCCATCGGTGGGCTCATCCTGCTCATTGCTGGCGCAGCGTGGTTCTATCTGGTGTCGTTCGGGCCGCGCTAGCCCCATTGAGATGCTGTAGGATGACCAAGGTCGGCAGCTCACATTGCAGCTTGTGCGCGGGTCCAAGATGATTGGCGCCGTGCCGCGACTGTTCGCCGCTCGCGTGGCAGGAATGCAAGCGGCGACGGCGGTGCGGTTCGCTGGAGATCGGGTTCGCATTCGGCTATGACCGACGAAGGCTGAGACGCGCAGGTCTGATTACATTTCAGGAGTTGCGTCCCCTGCCTGCGGAGAACTCCATGTACTCGACGCTTGAAGTCGATCGCGAAGCGGATGGCCGCTTCATCGCGGAAGTGACGGACCTGCCAGGTGTGCTCGCCTATGGCGCCCCCGTTCCTTCCCGATAGAGCCGCAATGCCTTACACGCCCGGTCAGACATTCCTCGTCGCCGCAGTGCAGATCAGCCCCGCGTTTCTCGATCGCGATGCGACGGTCGATCGCGCCTGTCAGGCCATCGCCGAGGCGGGATCGCGAGGGGTGCGCCTCGTCGTGTTCCCGGAAGCATTTGTCCCGGGGTATCCATTGTGGGTCTGGCACATCGCGTCCGGCCAAACGCACGACCTTCGCGCCCTCTACGCGGAGTTGGTCGATCAATCGGTGACCATCCCAGGCGCCGCCGTCGCGCAGCTGTGCGAGGCCGCGCGCGACGCAGGTGTATACGTTGCCATCGGGATCAACGAGCGTAACGCCGAGGCGAGCGGTACATCGCTCTACAATTCCCTGTTGTTCATTGGTACCGACGGTCGGATCCTCGGCGTACACCGAAAGCTGGTGCCCACGGCCGGTGAGCGACTCGTGCATGCGCAGGGCGACGGTTCGTCGCTCACGGCGCACGAGACCTCGCTGGGTCGGCTTGCGGGCTTGATCTGCTGGGAGAACTACATGCCACTCGCGCGGCAGGCGTTGTACAACAGTGGCGTCCACCTCTATGTCGCGCCGACGTGGGATCGGGGCGAGCCGTGGCTCTCGACGCTTCGCCACATCGCGAAGGAGGGGCGTGTTTACGTGATTGGTTGCTGCAGTGCGATGCGCCCGGCGGATCTCCCCGACCGTTTCGCATTCAAGGCGAGTGTACCCGTCTCACCAGGCGGTTGGATCAATCCGGGGGACAGTGTGGTGGTCGATCCCGACGGGAAGGTGATCGCCGGACCGCTGCACGAGCAACAGGGCATGCTCGTGGCCGAGGTGGATCCGCAACGGATTGTCGGCCCCCGCTGGCAACTTGATGTCGCTGGTCACTACGCCCGCCCCGACGTGTTGGAACTGGTGCGCCGCGGGCGTGCAATACAACCACCAGTCTCGATCACGCCGCATGACGGATGAACTGAACCCTGAAGGTGGCAGGAATGCAAACGGCGACGGCGGTGCGGTTCACCGGAGATCGGGTTCGCATCCGCCTATGACCGACGAACGCCTGGGCGCGCAGCCGCTTCTTTTCCAGAGTAGAGTTCAGCCGGTGAGACACGTTACCCTTGCGCCTCTCAATCTAAAGGCCGAGCACACATGAGAACGGTGATGGTCATCCTGCAGATCGCGGCGGCGCTCGGCCTCTTGAATGTATGGTTG
>JANLVM010000032.1:0-3312 GCA_031364015.1 Gemmatimonadaceae bacterium | reverse complement strand
CAGGAATCTGGTTAGTCTGGTCAGACTAGTCAAATTCAGAGGCCGCGAGACTGCAACCGCCTACTTCTTCGGCGCGACCGCTGCCTTGAACCGCGTGCGGATCTCCATGAGCTGCGTGCTGACACCCATGTTCTTCTTGATGATGTCCTCGAGCAGCTTCATGATCGCGATGTTGTCTTCGACGTTCGTGGGCTCGCCACTCAGATGCACCCCGAAACCGAAATGTTCACCGGGCACCATCACCAGTTCATTCTGCAGCACCACATCGCTGGTGCCATCGGTGACGCGCACGGCCACAAACTTCTTGCCGGATTTTTCCATGTAGCTGATCCGCAAGCCATTGGCACTCGACGGCCAGGCCGGATAGGGGTGCGACTTCCCGTCGCTGCCTTCAAACGTGGTCGACGCGGGTGTCAGGTTCTTGAAGTTCCGCTCGAAACCACCGACATACATGAGTGCGTGTCGCATCGTGTCCAGTCCAAAGAGTAGTCCCGCCCGCCCCGGCCGAAGCACCAGGAGTCGCTCAAGAGTACGGCACGTCAGGGGGTTTGGGCAGGTCTCTCCCGCGTACGCTGCATTAACTTTTCTCAATGAAGAAGAACAAAGCCATCCCGGACTTTTCGCGCGCCAAGCCCCTGCCGGGTGCCAAGTCGGCGCCAACGACTGAGCGAGCGCCTCAGCCCAACCCTCGTCAGCCGTCCAAGGCACCGACCAAGTCCAAGAACGGCGGTCGGCGCGGAACGTAAGGCGCACCTAGTCGCGCTTCGACGGTCCGAAGCGGTCCAGGGCAAACAGCGATAGGTCGAACGCTGGCTCTTGCGCGGTGGCCAGATCGGCCAGCATCTCGCCAATCACGCTGGCGAATTTGAAGCCGTGTCCAGAACACGGGCTGGCCACGATGACCGCAGGATTTTCCGGGTGACGCCCGATGACGAAATGCTCGTCGGGGGCGTTGGAGTACATGCACACGGCGGTCTCGACCAGCATGCCATCGGCGTCGGGCAGGTACCGCCGAATGATCGATCTCACGCCCTCGATCTCGTCCATCGTGACCTCGCGATCGATCGTATCGGGGCTCGTGGATACGCCATGGTGATGCCGAGCCAGCTTGAGCCCGTCACCCGTATCGGGAAATCCGTACCACGTTTCGCCCTGATCGAACTCGCAAATAAAGATCGGAAACGCGTCGGGCGTGAACTGCGCCGGTTTGCGAGCCGGAGAAAACCACATTTGTACGTTGCGTTGCACGACCAGCGGCAACGACAGCTCCTTGACCATATCCCGTGTCCACGCGCCCACCGAAATCACCAGTGAGGCCGCGCGATAGCGTCCCGCGGTCGTGACCACCTCGACGCCGCCCGCGATCGTGTTCCACCCGAGCAGCGATTCTCCGGTGTGCACGTCTGCGCCGTGCGCCGTGGCGACCGCCAGTGCTGCGCCAATGGCCGTCTCGGGTGCGAGCATACCGGCCCTCGGCTCCCACACGCCCACCATGTCGGGATCAGGATGAAACGCGGGAAAACGGCGGGACACCTCGCGCGCATCGAGCAGTTCATGCGGCAAGCGATGCAAGTCCGCACTTAAGCGCGCGCCGCGTACGAGAACTCCCTCGGGCGGTCCCAGCATGAGGCCACCCGTTTGCCGAAAAATTGTCGCGCCGCTAGCCGCTTCAAGGTCGGACCAGCCGTCATAGGCGCGCTGGACCAGCGGCACATAGCGCGGATCCTCGAAATAGGCCTCGCGAATGATACGCGAGCGGCCATGCGATGAACCCATCGCGTGCGGCGGGACAAAGCGGTCGAGGCCGAGCACGCGATGTCCTCGGCGGGCCAGTTGATGGAGCGTGAGACTGCCCATCGCGCCAAGTCCGGCGACGATCACGTCGTAGGAGGTCGTCATGATGTGCAACGCTAGGGCACCAGGGAGGGGAAGGCAATCGCACGACGCGTCCGATCGTTGACGCGACCCCGAATACGCGTCACGTTGAGCGATCGACGTGGGCCTACCCGGCGCCGCGTCGCCCCTTGGTCTGGCCCACCGCCGTCACGCGAGTCGCCCATGTCGCATCGTTCCATCACCGCCGGGTTGCTCGCGGCCACCGTAGCATCGCTGGTGTGCCACGCCGTCGTCTCGAGTCCTCTCGAAGCACAGCCGCCGGTCGCTACGACGACGCGGGTGCAACCATATCAACACGCGCGCGAGCCCATCGGAACGCTGCGCGAGATTTACGATGGCGTCCTGTCGCCCGAAATCGCGGTCAACACGTTTCGGAACATCGACCGCTTGTTGCCGACCCGTACCGTCGCGCCGTCGGCCCGACCACTGCCATTGCCGCCATCCGCGACCCCGCTGCGCGCGCTGCGCGTTCGCGATACGGGCCGTGAGTACACGCTTGACGACTTTCTGCGACTCAATCGCGTCGCTGGTGTCCTCGTCCTGAAAGATGGACGCATCACGCTGGAGCGATACCAATTTGGCAACAACGCGCGCACGCGCTGGATGTCGATGTCGATCGCCAAGTCGGTGACGTCCACACTCATCGCGGTCGCCGTGAAAGATGGCGCCGTGAAATCACTGTCGGATTTGGTTACCGACTATGTGCCATCGCTGTCCGGTAGCGCGTATGACGGCGTCACCATTCGTGACGTGCTATTGATGACGTCAGGTGTCCGCTGGAACGAGGCCTACACGAATCCAGCCTCCGATCGCCGCCGCTTGCTGGAAGCACAGATTTCGTTGAAACCAGGATCGGCCATGGCACTCATGGGTGCGCTGCCCAGAGCGGCTCAACCGGGCACGACGTATTTGTACAACACCGGCGAGACCCAAGTCGCAGCGGAGGTGGTGCGTCGGGCCGTCGGCATGCCGTTAGCGACGTTTCTGTCCGAGCGAATCTGGAGTCGCTTCGGTATGGAGCACGAGGCCAAGTGGTGGCTGGACTCGCCCAATGGTGTGGAAATTGGCGGGAGCGGACTGAGTGCCACGTTACGCGACTTCGGTCGCTTTGGTCTGTTCGTGTTGAGCGAAGGGGTCGTCGCCGGCGCTTCGATTCTGCCCGCAGGTTGGATGGCGGAGGCCAGCAGTCCGAAGACACTCGTGGTCTTAAGCGCGCAGCCCAAGCCGACGGGCGGTGCGGTGATCGATGAGTGGTTGTTCTTTGATGCAGCGGTTGACGCGATGCGGGGGCGATAGTCACCGCAGTAGCGCTATACTTGAGAGACAACTTTCCCACTGACACTGTGACAGCTGACACCATTCGGATCGCCGCTGCGCAGATCGCGCCCGTATGGCTCGATCGCGCCGCCACCATCG